>CATOJL010000100.1 GCA_951800155.1 uncultured Bacilli bacterium
AAAGTTTGCTATAATGAGTGCAAGCTAGGTGAGATGTATGAAGGTAATAAAACGTGACGGGAGTATTGTAGAATATAATTCTTTGAAGATTGTTTCCGCTTTAGAACATGCTAATAAAGAAGTACAAGAAGAGGAGAGAATTTTAAAAAAAGATATTCGAAGAATTATTCGTTATATTGAAAAATTGGATAAAAAAAGAATTTTGGTTGAGGATATACAAGATATTATTGAACTGAAGCTTATGGAGTTTGGAAAATATGTGCTCGCTAAAAAATACATTGTTTATCGGTATAATCGAGCGTTGGTTCGAAAACAAAATACAACGGATGAATCCATTTTATCACTCATTAAAAATCAAAGGACCAGTGTAAATACAGAGCATGTAAATAAGAATGCCAGACTTGTATCTGCCCAAAGAGATTTAATTGCTGGGGAAGTATCTAGAGATTTAACAAAACGTATTTTACTTCCTGAGAATATTGTAACAGCTCATGAAAAAGGTGTTTTATATTTTCATGATGCCTCTTACTTTTTACAACCTATCTTTAATAGCTCCTATATTCAAATTCAAGACATGTTTGATAAAGGAACGGTTATGAATGCGAAAGAAATTAAGTCACCAAAAAGTTTTAGTGTCGCTTGTAACATTATGACCCAAATGATTGCTTCTACTTCTTCGAGTCAGTATGGTGGACAGACAATTTCAGTGATTCCTTTTGGAAAATATATACATATTAGTAAGGAAAAATGTAGGGAAGAATTAAAAGGAATTCCTATTGCAAGAAGAGAGTTAGAAGAGATTGTTAGGTATCGTTTGAATGCAGAGGTAGAGGTAGGGGTTCAAACGATTGAATACCAAATTAATACTTTAATGACAGCTAATGGACAGTCACCTCCTTTAACACTCGTTTTAGAATTGGATGAAGAAGATGTTTATATAGAAGAAACAGCCCGCATTATAGAGGAAGTTTTGAAAAGAAAATTAAAAGGAATGCGAGATCAAGAGCAAGGAACGGTTATTCCTGATTTCCCAAAGTTGGTTTATGTGTTGTCAGAGATAAATACAGGGAGTGGGAAATATACTTATTTAACCGATTTAGCGCTCCAATGTGCAAAGCGTCAAAATGGATTTCGTTTTTTATCAAAAAAAATGGCCATTCAAAATTATAAGGAAGAAATATCTTTGATGGGAAATAGTCACTTTTTTCTTGGAAGGAAGAAGAGTGGTTGCTTAAATGAAGGAATTGTTACTTTGAATTTACCACAAATTGCGTTTTTATCGAATAAAGATGAAACAGAGTTTTTTCGAATTTTAAAAGAACGAATGGAGCTTGCTATTGATACATTATTAAGAAGACATTATGCTCTTTTAGGAACGAGTTCTACAGTCAGTCCTCTTCATTATCAATATGGAGCGATTGCAAGACTATCTGCTTTAGAGAAAATTGATGGGTTACTACAAGAGGAAACAGCCACTTTATCTTTAGGCTATATTGGTTTAAAAGAAACAATTTGGTATATGCGAGGAAGCTCTCTTTATGAGAAAAGTGGAAAGAATCTTGCTCTTAAAATTTTGAAAAGCATACGAAATCAGTTAGATAAAATGAGGGAGCAAACACACTTAGGCTTCGTTCTTTATCAGACCCCTTCGAATAGGGTAGCTTCTTATTTTTATGATGTCGATTGTATGTATCATTTAGGAAAGATGGATTCATATACTGTGGGATTTGGCATTGACAAAAATTATCTTTATGAAGAACGACTGAAAATAGAAAATGAATTTCATATTCTTACAACAGGGGGGAGTGTTTCGCAGGTATTAAAAGAAGAAATTATAGATGAAAAGGAATTTATAGAAAACATCTATAATACAAATGTATATGTTGAAGTAGTAAATGAAGAAGGAGATAAGTATTATGAAAACAGATTTAAAAATTCAAGTAATTAAGAGAAATGGAAATAAGCAGGATTTTGATGGGGATAAAATTAAAGTAGCGATTCGAAAGAGTGCAGAGCGAGTCATGATTACTTTAACAGAGGAAGCAGAAAATGAAGTGGTAGACAATGTCATCACACTCCTTGAAAGCCAGACAACAGAACCAAGTATTCAACAAATTCATAATTGTGTAGAGGCTTCTTTAGAAAAAGTAAATCCCTTAGTCGCTAAAAGTTATCGTGAATATAGGAATTATAAAAAAGATTTTGTTCATATTCTAGATAAAGTTTATAAAAAAGCACAAGCTATTAATTATATTGGGGATAAAGAAAACTCCAATACAGATAGCGCTTTAGTATCGACACAAAGAAGTTTAGTTTACGGACACTTAAATAAGGAGTTGTATCAAAAATTTTTTCTAACGAGTGCTGAGGTGGAAGCTTGTGAGGATGGGTATATTTATGTGCATGACATGAGTGCTAGAAGAGATACAATGAATTGCTGTTTGTGTGATGTGGGAAATGTTATGAAAGATGGCTTTGAAATGGGAAATCTTTGGTATAACGAACCTAAAACCCTTGATACCGCTTTTGATGTCATGGGAGATGTTATCATCAATACAGCTGCCATGCAATATGGAGGTTTTACTGTACCTGAAGTGGATAGTATTTTATCACGTTATGCAGAAAAATCTTATAATAAGTATTATGAAGAATATAAAGAATTGACTCATTTAGATGAGAGTGATGAAGAGGAAATCAAAAAAGCAAAGGATTGGGCTTATAAAAAAACAGAAAGAGAATGTGAACAAGGATACCAAGGTATTGAATATAAACTAAATAGTGTTGGTTCTTCTAGGGGCGATTATCCTTTTGTGACATTCACCTTTGGTGTTGATCCAACCTTCTTTGGAAAAATGATTTCAAAAACCATACTTAAAACGCATGCAAAAGGGCAAGGAAAGAAAGGATATAAGCGTCCCACCTTATTTCCAAAACTCGTATTTTTATACGATAAAAATGTGCATGGCGAAGGGAAAGAAATGCGAGATTGTTTCTTAGAAGCTGTTGAATGTAGTAAAAAAACGATGTACCCAGATTATTTGTCTTTATCAGGAGAAGGGTATGTTCCTGAAATGTATAAAAAATATAAAAAAATAATTAGTCCAATGGGATGTCGAGCTTTTTTGAGTCCTTACTATGAAAGAGGGGGATTTGAACCAGCGGATGCATCTGATGTTCCTGTATTTATTGGACGTTTCAATTTAGGGGCTATTTCTTTAAATTTACCAATGATTTTAGCAAAAGCACGTGATGAGAATAAAGAATTTTATGAGGTTTTAGATTTCTATTTAGAGATGATAAGAAAAATTCATTTACGCACTTATGCTTATTTAGCAAAGAAAAAAGCGAGTATTAATCCTCTTGCTTTCTGTGAAGGCGGATTTTATAAAGGACATTTAAAACCAAATGAATGCATTGAACCACTATTAGAAGCAGCAACTTTATCTTTTGGAATTACTGCTTTAAATGAATTGCAAGAATTATATAATGGAAAATCTTTAGTAGAAGATGGGGCATTTGCTCTTGAAACTCTTAAATATATTAATGAAAAAACCCAAGAGTTTAAAAAGGAAGATCATAAATTGTATGCGATATATGGTACACCAGCAGAAAACTTATGTGGACTTCAAGTAGAGCAATTTCGTAAAAAATATGGTATTGTAAAAGGTGTATCGGACCGGGAATATGTAAGTAATTCTTTCCACTGTGCTGTATGGGAAGATATTAATGGAATACAAAAGCAAGATTTAGAAAGAAGATTTTGGGATTATTGTAAGGGGGGGCGTATTCAATATGTTCGCTATAATTTAAATTATAATACAGAGGCGATGATTACTTATATTGAAAGAGCGATGGAATTTGGCTTTTATGAAGGAGTCAATCTCTCTTTAGCTTATTGTAACCATTGTGGACATGAAGAGTTAGATATGGATGCTTGTCCAAAGTGTGGAAGTGAAGATTTAGTAAAAATTGATCGGATGAATGGATATTTATCTTATTCTAGGGTTCACGGAGATACGCGATTAAATAAGGCCAAAATGGTAGAAATAGCAGAAAGGAAGTCAATGTAATGCGATATCATAATATAACCCATGCAGATATGTTAAATGGGGAAGGACTTCGGGTTGTCCTTTGGGTCAGTGGTTGCGCACATCACTGCCCAGGATGCCAAAATGCAACAACTTGGGATGAAAATGATGGAGTCCTTTTCGATGATGATGCAATCAATGAAATTTATAATGATTTAAAAGAAGATTGGTGTAAGGGACTCACTTTATCTGGAGGAGATCCACTCTTTTTAAAAAATAGGAAAACGATTCGCAACTTAGTACTTACATGTAAGAATCTTTATCCTACAAAAACAATATGGTGTTATACAGGATATAGTTTTGAAGAATTAATAGAACAAATGAAAACAGATACTGATTTGAAAGACATTTTAGAGAATATTGATGTTTTATGTGATGGAAAATTTGTTTTAAAGCTTGCTGATGAAAAAACAAAATATGTTGGATCTACTAATCAGAGAATTATTAACGTTCCAAAAAGTCTTAAAACAAATAAAATACATCTATGGAAGGAAGTAGTCAAATGATAAAAAAAGAACGAGGATTTGAAATAGCAAAAGGGTATGAGGATAAGGATATACATCTACCTATTCGTAAAACAAAGTATGCGGCAGGGTATGATGTCGAAGCTGCAGAAGATGTTGTGATTCCACCCTTTCAATTTGGAGGGAGACCAACTTTAATTCCAACAGGATTAAAAGCTTATTGTAAAACAGATGAATTTTATATGTTGGTAAATCGTAGCTCTGGACCTAAAAAGGGATTAGTCATGGCAAATAGTATAGGTATTATTGATGCAGATTATTACGAAAATGAAACCAATGATGGACATTTTTACTTTCAATACTATAATTTTTTAGATAAAGAGATTATAGTGAAAAAGAAAGATGTGATTGGACAAGTCATCTTTCAAAAATTTTTAACTGTAGATGATGATCATGCAGAAGGAATAAGAAAAGGTGGATTTGGAACGACAGACCAAAAATAGTTATTGTTTGTCTTAAGGTAAACGATGATAAAATAGGTGATTCTAGTAAAAGGATATGTAAGAAGCGAAATGAATCTATAAAAAGTGAGAATTACTTAATCTATAGTATGAAATATTAAGCGATAGAATAATCTAAAGTGCCTCTGTTTAATTTACTTATTAAAATAAAGTGCGAAAGGTACTTTATTTTTTGTGTGTGCCGTGCATGGCATATATCTAGTTGGTGAAAGTTCAATACACGCGCAGGTATCGACGAAGTGTTAGGGAAGCACAAAGCATCAGTCGTGAGGCTTGGGGCTAAAGGAAGTGTGAA
>CATOJL010000101.1 GCA_951800155.1 uncultured Bacilli bacterium
GAATTATATTTAAAAGAAAGAAACAATGAGTATTTAGAATATATTATAAATGCTCTTGAATATTATACAAAATATTATGATAAATTTCCTATACATAATAAAGATGGAGAAATATTTGATGATTATATAAATAAATCCAATAGATGTGGAAGAATAACATCTCAAGGGTTAAATGAGGCTGCTATGACAATACAGTTTGTTAACTGCATTAGTAATTTAAATAACTATCTTCCAGAAAAATTAAAGTATGATGTTTTTAATAAATTATTTGTAAGTATATTTGAATTACTTAAGCCACAAGTCAATAAAATTCATAATATACAGTGTTATGAAATATGTGCTATAGGAATGATGGGAATAGTTTCAAATAACAGAGAAATGATTGATTTTGCTTTAAATTCAGAATTTTCATTTTATAAACAATTAGAATTAGGCACTACAAAGGATGGTTTTTGGTATGAAGGATCATTTCACTATCATTTGTATGTCTTAAAACCAATATTACAATTTTTATACATAGCAAAAAAATATGAATATAAAATTTTAATTAAGGCATACGAAAAAGTAAAAAAAATGTTAATCCAAGCCTTTATATGTAGTTTCAGTGATTGTTCTCTGCCAAGTCCAAATGATGGGTGGCCAAATAAATCCTTAAATGATTATATGATAAATTATGAAATTGGTAACTTTATATTTAATGGCGATTTTAATGATATTATTGATATGATTACTCAAAATAGAAATATGAATTCCACCATTCATCTTATAGATACAGGATTTTCAATTTTGAAAAATGAATTTTGGAATTTATTTATTAAATATAAAGATAATAATATTAATCATTCCCATCCAGATAAACTAAATATTGAAATAAAAGTCAATAATAATTTTTTAACCCATGATTTATCTACATCTGGTTATGGTAGTGATATAAATTCATCCTTTTATAAAAAAACATATGCTCATAATACAATAGTTATTGATGGCATAGATCAAAATTTAGATTGTAATAGTGAATTAATAAAATATAATGATAATGAGATTAGTGTAAATGTGTTAAATGCATATCCAAATGTTTCAATATTAAGAAATACAAAAATAGATAATAAAAAATTATATGATGAACTTTTAATAAAAACTGAAGAAAATAAAAAAGTTGATTACTTCTTTCATATCGATGCTAAGTTATTAACCTCTATTAAAAGTGTAAATATTGATAGGCTTAAAGAGTATCCATATTTAAAAAATATTCAAAAAATTCAATCTAATAATAACTTTATTATTTTGGAATGGGAGTTGGGCAATAATAAGTTAATCAGTGAGATAGATATTACTGATAAAGAACTATACATTTGTAAGTCACCAGATAATCCAAAAGATAAAGAAAGAACTACTATTATGATATGTGCTAATTGCATTAATAATATTTCATTTAGTTCGTGTTGGAGTATTCAATAAAAGGGTATGGGATATCCCATAAATTGAAAACGTGCGGGAGTAGGTTTTCAGTGCTGGCTAGGACATAATAATTCATTTGCCCTCACGCTTTTTGAGGTTATATTTTAAAGGACTGCTTGTTTTGCAGTCCTATTTTCAGATATAAATTAGTTCCTTTAAGATAATTTCTTCAGTAATGTTTTTGTAATTATTCATTAGTTTTACCCATTCAATTTGGTTATTTATTTTACTTTTTTCAGATAGTAACTTATCAGAATTTTTGTATTGTTCCATTAAAGAATTTAATCTATTTTCTGCTTCAATACTAACTGAAATAAGATGATTTGTTAGTTTATCTTTCATTAAAAGTGTTGTATATAATGCTGTATCATTAACTTTTAGATAGTGTAATCTTAAACAGCCATACTTGTTAATTTCTTCATTGTTTTGTTTTTCTATTGTTAAATTTGGCAATAAATAATCACCAACTTTTATATAATTTAATTCCATTTTTTTATCTCTCCACATCTTTATTTTTTATATTTTTCTCATAAAAATCCACTGATTTTGTTTTAGAATTGTATTTAAAATAACCTTGTTTTTTGTTTTTATCTACAACTTTAATAGTAAATCTATCTATTAAATATAAATCAAATTCAAGAATAGATAATTGCTTTTTTAGATAATCAAGAACTTTAAATTGTTCTATGGTATCTACTTGATTCTTTAAAATATTTTCTTTTGTTAATTGTTTCATTGCTAACTCCTTTCATTTTTAATTTGCTTTGACTATCTCTTTTTTAGGCACTAATAATAGAAAATCTTTAGAGATATTTCCTTCAAAATAAGGACTGCCAATTATACCATCTACATAAAAATGACTATGTGCTTTAGCAAAAAAATCATCTACAAATTCACTTGAATATTCATTATTTGTCATTTTTAAAATGGATAAAACATCATAATCTTTTTTCTTGACTTCTACTTCTTTTTCAGTTATTCCATTTAGATATTTAATGCCAACAGTATCATTTTTTAGAACAATATATAAGTATTTAATAAATTCTGTACTACTTTTTGTGATAAATTCATCAGTAAATTTTATATATTTAATATCAATGTTATAGTTATCATCTCTAGTAATTTCTATCCCAGATATAAGTCTATGGATCATATCACGTTTGGCTTCTCTTGATAGTAAATTGTAGAAAAAAGTGAAGTTCATCATCTTAGCATTCTTGAATACTAATTTGTCATTTTCCTTTTTACAGTCTAATTTTTTTAGTAGTTCTGTTGTATATTCTTTTGATTCGTTATCTGGATCAAGAGTAATTTTCTTTTTGTTTAGTTTCTCAATTTCCCTTTTGATAACATCATTTTTATGGTTAATCGTTTCAACATCTAGGGTAGAACTTAAATATAAATCAACTAGTCTTTTTTCTTGTAATTTCAACTTTTCAATCGCTTTTTCTATTTCTTTTACATCGTTACTTTTTGTAGAATTACAAGTAATAATTTCATTATTTGTTCCCATCATAAAGATAGTTAATTCTTCTAATACTCGTCTTAATTTAACTTCAATTTTTTCGGTATTGTAATGAAGTCCATATCCACTACAATTACGATTTTTACATCTTAAATGATAATAAACTTTTTGTTTTCCATTTGGATATTTAAAAGATTCCGATGAAGCCATAATACTACCACATATCGGACATTTAACTAATCCTGAAAACAAATGAATAAACTCTCCATAGTTTGAGTGCTTATTTTTTACTAATACATTTCTAGTAGCATTCCAAGTAACTTCATCAATAATTGGCTCACAATAGTCTTTAACCCTTAAAATATCCTGTTGTTTTCTTTTGTACTTTCCATATTCAAATACGCCAATATAAATAGAATTAGTAAGTATTTTATAAACTCTATCACTTCGCCATTTTCCATTTTTTAAATAAGCATTATTATCATCCATAATAGTAGCAATACTTCTAGTAGAATTACCCTCTTGGCATAGTTTAAATATTTCTTTTACAACTTGGGCTTCTATTGGCTCTATTTCTAAATGACCTGTATCTTTATTTCTAACATAGCCATAAGGTGCTTTACTGGGGTGAATATGCTCTAGTGCCATTTCTTCCATTGCTCGTTTAGTTCTTGCTCCAATTTCTTTTCTCTCTCGTTGACCAAATACTAAATTCATACCAAATATCATTTCGCCATTAGCTGTAGATACATCATAAGGCTCTAAAATAAGTTCTATCTTAACATCGTGTTCTTCACAGTAATTGAGTAGCCAAAAGCCATCATAATTATTTCTTGTAAGTCTATCTACTTTAATTGCAATTAACTTATCAATCTTTTTAGATTTAATATCTGCAAGTAATCTTTGCATTTCTGGTCGCATTAAATCTTTTCCAGAATGACCTGCATCATTATAAACATCTACAATACTATAATCGTTTTTTTCACAATATTCCTTAATCATACGAAGTTGTGAATCAATAGAATAGCCATTATCTCTTTGGTCATCTGTACTTACTCTTACATATACTGCACATCTCATAAAATAATCATCTCCTCACTTGTTTCCTCACTGAAAGGTAAAATAGCAAACACTATATTGAGAATTTTTTAAATTTATCCTCCCAATTGTTTCCTCAATAAATTGATTAAAAACAGACACCTTTCATCTGTTTCCTCACTAAAATGGAAAAAGTGAAGTCTAAATTTTAATTTTCTTTAAAATTTGGATAATTTCTGATAATGAATATTTTTGATTATGCTCTTTGATGTAAAATGGCTTATTAGATATTTCATTAACTTTATATTCTAAAATTGTAAGAGTAGTAGGATATGTAATTAAATATTCAGTAGGCTCTATAACCTGTAAATTGGTATGTAATAGATGTTTTATAGCTCCTTTCTTAATTTTGTAAGTATAATCTTTAATTACCTCCAAGATTTCAGTATTTGGCTTTAATGTTTCAATAGTTTGAAATTCCAACATCAAAAGAAGTCCTCCTTCCTAGAAAGAGAACTTTAAGTTTTATATAAAATAAAAACTCACGATACCATATTGGTTCGTAAGTTGTTTTCAAATGGAGCGGGTGACCAGAATCGAACTGGCATAATCAGCTTGGAAGGCTGGAAGTCTACCATTGACCTACACCCGCAAAACTAATAGACATCTATAATTATACACTTTTCAAATTAGATGTCAATATATTTTATAAATTTTATAAATTTTTCTGAATTAGAAAAGTAAAAACACACTTTTAATAAAGGTGTATGAAATATTTTAGATAATAGAAAAAATCTATTACCTAAAATATTTCACAATGTGATAACAAAGCTTTGTAGAAGAATAGAATCTACATTATTAGTAAGTTTCCTCATATTTTTGATGTTTTAATTTTAACTAGCATCACACATATTCTATTTACGAATATCTTTCTTTTTATTATAAATAACATAAAATAACATACTTCCTAAAGTACATAAGAACAAATCATCAATATCGAAAACACCAACTTTAAAAATAAATTGTAAAATTTCAATGGAAAGGATAACGAGAAAAGAAATACCCAAATTGAGTGAAAACTTATTTATTTTAAATAATTGTATGATAAAGTACTGTAATGGCATAAAAATAAGTAAATTTCCAAAAATATTAATTAAAATTGCATAAAAATTATTATCGTTTAAAATAAGATGTATAACCTGAAAAGAAAGAATAAATTTATTTTAAAGAAAATACTAAAAAAAGACAGACTTCCCCTTACCCCAAGTAAAAATCAAATTTAACTATCTAAAATATTGGCATTTTGATTAACTAAATTGAT
>CATOJL010000102.1 GCA_951800155.1 uncultured Bacilli bacterium
TTACTAGCGAACACCACATTTCGGTTGATAATTCCCTCCGACTTTTTATTCTGTAGTTCAATATTTACTTTTTCCCCTTCAATATCCACTAATAGATCAATCTGTTTATTCGCTTCCTCGTATAATCAGATTTCGACTCAGTATTTCCACATGGCCTCTTAGCTTACTTAATGGGACTTCTAAATAGCATGACAAAAAGTTTTCTAATAGGATGATATTATCCATATTATTAAAGATATTACAAAATACATAATCAAAGGTGATGGGTACAATTGCTCCTTCTTCTAATTGTTTACTTCTTACTGATTCACTCATTTTTATCTCTTCTTTCTATAAAACCCTTTCTCTTCTCTCAAACACATTGTAAACCATTCTCTTTTACTTGTAAAAGGAGAGAATTAGCTTATTTGAGAAGAAAGTTCACAGATATTCAAAATGAACAAGCCACATTTTTTGAATCTAGAAAAGGTGCTACTTAAAAAAAGATAGTTTATACAAGATTAGAAATTTTTCTAAAAATTTTTGATTTTCACATTTTCAATTATGAAAAAGAAGTGTTAAAAATGGGAGTAATATTGCAAATTGGCATGACTTTATACCACAAACCAGAAAAATAAAAGAATCAGATTTCTCATTTTTATGAAATTTCTGACTCTTTAGTAACCTCATTTTTCCATTTTCATTTTTATCTAACATATTTCATTTTCAAAAAAAACTATTTTTCTTTAATGATATTTTTACTACACAAATAAGTTAAAAGAAAGTAACCTCCATAAATCAAAATTAAGAATAAAGCTGTCATCAAAATGGATTCCAGTAACTTTTCATTTCCAAATGCTTCTAAAATATAGTTACAGAATAAAATACCAAAGATAGAATGAATTATAGCAAGAAGTAAAGGAAATAGAAAGAAAATAGCAATTTGTCTAAATAAAGCTTTTTCTATTAATTTTTCATCTGCTCCTATTTTTCGAAGCATTTTATAACGTTCTTTATTATCACTGCTTTCCGATAATTCTTTTAAGGCAAGAACTGCTGCACTACTCATCAAAAAGATAATACCTAAATAAAGTCCAATAAATGTAGCCATAGCTCCAAGACCAATACTCGCTTCATAAAGGTAAATCTTTGTTCTAGCTTCTATACTTGCTTTCTCCATATAAGGATGTTTTTCAATATTTAAAAAGATCTCTTCTACTTTTCTTTTTCCCTCTTCTGTTTTTTCTTTATAATTTGCAAGTAAATAGGCATTAGCTCGTATTGATTCATCAAGGGCCATATCAGGAACTACAAATAACCCCATATTTGCCGCATTCCCACTCATTTCAATAAATCCATTGATACACTCTTGATACTTTGGATAATAAGTACGTCCTAAAAGAGTAACTGGCGTATTTTCTTTAAGCCCAGCATTTCGAATTGGAATCCAACCATCATAATTTGCTACAATTGCATACTCATTTTCTTTTAAAGAGATTTCTTCTAATCCAAGTAATTTTGCAGCTTTGTTATAATCACTCACCTTTATAAACTCTTCTTTCGTTTCATATCGTAAATAAGGATATTTTTTCTTAGCTTCTTCATAATAAGTTCCAATGGTATCTTTTAAGAGAAGCAAGTCCGTTTCGTATGTAATAAAAGTAACTATATCTGTAAAATAAGCACTGACATCAAAATCCATCTTTGCTAAACTTTCCTGAATTGAAATTTTAGAATCTTCTATCATACGACTCTCATATTCCCAAGAATCATTGACTCTCTTTTCTGTTAAATCAATCGGTTTTTTGATTTCGACATCAATAGGCGCTAATGTTTTTAAATTGTAAGTCATCGAATTTTTAATGGATAATGCAGATGATAAAACACATATTGTAATAAATAGCATTAGACAAATAATTGTCATAGAAAAGACTGTGGTATTCACCTTACTACTCACTTGTTTTAAAGTAAAACTATTTAATCCTTTATAATATATCTTCTTTCTATTCATCACAATTTTTAAAAGCATACCTGATAATGACCAAAAAAGAAAGAAAGTAGACAAAACACCCAATACAATTGGAGTAAATATTTCTGAGGCATCTTGTATTTGTTCTACACCACCTGTTACTGTATAATAAGCATACCCAAGTACACAACTTGAAACTACAAAAATAAAAATACAGAGTATCGGATTTTTTAATTTCACTTTTTCCGTTTTTTTACTTGCATGTAATAAATCAATCAATTTACACTTACCTATAATAACTGTATTAAAAAGCATAACAAGAACATACATAATCCCAAAATAAAACATTGTTTTTATACAGGCGACACTCGAAAATACAAAAGTAAATCTTGTTAAATCCGCCTCAAACATATTCGCAACAAGAACACTCATAAATTGTGATAAAATAACACCCAGTAGTAATCCTATTCCTAAAGAAAGAATACCAATACATAACGTTTCTAAAAAAAGAATACATGCTATTTTTCGTTTACTCATTCCTAGTAGCAAATAAATTCCAAATTCTTTATTTCTTCTTTTCATTAAAAACCTAGATGCATATATGATTAAAAATCCTAATATAAAGGATACAAAAACACTGACTCCAGATAAAATATTTGTCATTAGTGTAATGATTTCTTTAGTTGAAGAAGAAACATTCATCATAACAGTTTGACTATCTAAGGCATTAAATACATAAAAAATAGCAACTCCTAAAATTAAAGTAAAAAAGTAAATGGCATAATCCTTAAAACTTTTCTTGCTATTTTGAATGGATAACTTAAAGAGATTCATTCAAATCGCCTCCAAGCAAAGTTACGACATCAATGATTTGGTCAAAAAATTCTTTTCTTGAAGATTCGCCTTTATGAATTTCATTAAAAACTTCCCCATCTTTAATAAATAACACTCGACTTGCATAGCTTGCCGTAAAAGCATCATGCGTAACCATCAAAATCGTTGTATCTAATTTTTGATTCAAATAATGAAAACGTTCTAACAATAATTTGGCTGCTCTTGAATCTAAAGCACCTGTTGGCTCATCAGCAAGTACAAGTTTTGGATTCGTAATAATTGCTCGAGCAGAAGCTACTCTTTGCTTTTGTCCCCCACTCATTTGGTAAGGATATTTATTTAAAACATTTTCAATATCCAAGTGTTCTGCCACCTCATGAACCCTTTTATCGATTTCCTTCGCGCCTATATTTTGAATAGAAAGCGCTAAAGCAATATTTTCATAAGCTGTAAGGGTGTCTAATAGGTTAAAGTCTTGAAAGATAAAACCAAGTTCCTCTCTTCTAAATTTATTTAACCCATTCCCTTTCAATTTTGTGATATCGACTCCCTCAACATAAATATGTCCAGATGTCACACGATCAATCGTTGAAATGACATGCAAAAGGGTCGTTTTTCCTGAACCACTTGCTCCCATAATCGCAACAAATTCGCCCTTTTCAACTTCAAAAGAAATAGAATGAATTGCTTTAGTAAGCGAAGATTTATTTCCATAATATTTTTCAATTTTTTCCACTCGTAAGATTTTTTCCATCTTTCCCTCCTCCTTCAGCAAACATTATAAGGAAAAAAGAACCGATTGTCGATTGTTTTCTCTTACATAACATTACAATTCTGTAACATTAGTGTATCACTTCATAAAACTTATTTTTGGAAAAAGTGATGTATACTTTCGTATATACATTCTTTTTTGATTCTATAGTAATGACATGCCCTAATTTTTGACACATCTTTTTCGCGATAAATAAACCCATACCTGTTGCTTTTGCTTTTATTCTACCATTCTGTCCTGTAAATGATTTATCAAAAACTTTTGAAATATCACTAGCTAGAATCCCAATTCCATTATCTAAAATACTTAAAATCACCCGATCGTTCTCTTCTTTTGCCTCCATCTGAATGTAAGATTGCCCCTCTTCCCTTCGGTATTTTATACTATTATTCACAATTTGATTCAAAATAAACTCTAGCCATTTCGAATCAGTAAATACTTTAAAATGAACATTTAAAACTTGCAAATCAATCTTGTTTTCAAGCAAATAATCTTTATTTTTTAAAGCAACGGATTTAATGATTTTATCTAAGGATACCTCTTTAATAAAATAATCTTTTGTTGCATTTTCACTTCTTGTATAATATAAAACTTGCTCTACTATATCTTCCATTCTTTTTAATTCCTCTATCCATCTTCTATCCTTTTGGTTATGCATTCTTAATAATAAACTAGAAATAGGTAATTTTGCCTCATGAATCCACATTTCAATATATTCTTTAAAGTCAAGCATTTTCTCTTCCAACACTTGCACATTTTCATTCATAGACTTATTGATTAGATAAAGAATGTGAACCCATAATTTTCCCTCGTAAAAAGTAGGATTCTCTATCATTTCTAGAACAAGATAAGCTTTCTCTAAATGTTCTACATTCATAAAAAGAGCATTATAAAATGATTTTTTTCTTAGGTATTCAAAGGTTAGGCAAAAGATAAGAAAGGTAAAAAAGAAAAGGAATGTAACAAGAAAAAGCGAAGAATCAACTTTGAAGGCAAAGAAAAAAAGAAAGAGAAAGAATAAAAAGAAAAAGGCCGCTATGAAAACATAGTATTTATCTTTTAAAAATTGTCCAATTCGCATAATAAAATATACCCTATTTTCTTTCTAGTTTCAATCACATTTTCATAGCCCAACTCTTTTAATTTTTGCCTTAAACGACTCATATTCACAGTTAAGGCATTATCATTAACATATTCATCATTATCCCATAAGGCTGTCATTAGTTCATCGCGTGTAACCATTTCGTTTTGATGACTCAAAAGATAACTAAAAAGAATCATCTCATTTTTTGTTAAAACAACTTCCACTTCCCCTTTTTGTAATACTCCCTTTTGCACATGAATATTTAAGTCTTTGTAATGGAATGTATCTCCTCTTACTCGTTTCAAAACAGCGGCAATTCGTAAAAGTAAAATCGTTGGATTATAGGGTTTTGTAATATAATCATCTGCCCCATAACTCATAGATAACAATTCATCACATTCCGTATTTCTACTTGTAACCATAATAACAGGTATATTAGACTCTCTTCGTAAACTTTGTAAAAGCATTTGTCCATTTATATAGGGAATATGAATATCCAATAAAACCAAATCCAAACTTTTCTCTAAAATTTCTTTTTTTGCTTCTTTAAAATTTTCTATAACAACAGGAACATAACCTGCGTTTTTTAATAAATCTACTAATTCAAGACAAATTCCCTGATCATCT
>CATOJL010000103.1 GCA_951800155.1 uncultured Bacilli bacterium
CAAAACTATCTCCAGTAGAATATTATAAATATGTTACAACTGATGAATATCCAATAAAAGTAGGAAAAAGCAAAATCCCTTCTTCTTAAAAATAAAAATTTGTCCTTGACAAAGGGTACAATTTATAGCACAAGGTGAATATAACAAACAACAGGAAATAGCACGCAACTTATTCAAAATGGGTCTTTCAATAGAACAAATTAATGAGGCTACATCCCTATCTATAGAAGCGATCGAACGCTTGATGACTATAGAAAGTTGAAAGTATTTTTTATTCAAAGCATTATTTTTGTCTAAGGAGAAGATGATGATTTAATTTAGGAATTTGTAGGAGGATATAATATGATAAGAAGTGCAAGTGCATGTAGAAATTTCCCATATAAAATGAAAACAGTGTGTTATTTTGAGATAGATAGTGAGGGGAATGTAAACCGAATTCCACATAAAAATAAGAGTGATATAGAAGATGTTAGAGAAGCTTTAAAAAGAGCTGAACAGGGTGTGACAAAAATATATGCTGTATGGCCAGGTAATTGGGGTAGTGATTTATTTATTATAGACAATTTAGAGGAATTTGCTGAAGAGTTTGAATTATATAGTATGGTCTAGAAAATATATAAAAATACCTATTGATAGATTGTTTTTAAGGGTATAGGAAAGACGATTTAAAAGAGTTTTTTAGTAGCATTTTTTTCACCTTACCATATTATATACTGTGAGGTGAAAGGGAATGGATTGGTTTTCAGAATTAAATCCAGTCATTCAGGCACTAATAGCTACAACATTTACATGGGGAATTACGGCATTAGGTGCATTAGTTGTTTGCTTTTTTAAAACATTAAATAATAAAATGCTAAATACGATTTTGGGATTTAGTGCAGGGGTCATGATTGCAGCGTCTTTTTGGTCATTGCTTGCCCCAGCCATTGAATTATCAGAAGAATTAGACTATATTGTTTGGTTACTGCCGATGTTTGGATTTATTGTAGGTGGTCTATTTGTACTATTATCAGATACTTTCCTAGATAAGGTTTTAAAAGAAAAAACTAATTTAAAGAAAGCTGATTCTCTTAAGCGAAGTATTCTTTTAGTATCTGCTATTACAATTCATAATATACCAGAAGGTATGGCTGTTGGAGTAGCCTTTGGGGGACTTGCAAGTGGAATTGAGGGAATGACTTTAATAGGAGCAACGATGTTAGCTGTAGGGATTGGTATTCAAAATTTTCCAGAAGGAGCTGCAGTTTCATTGCCTCTTCGAAATGAAGGTTTTTCAAGATTTAAGAGTTTCATGATTGGGCAGGCCTCTGCTCTTGTAGAACCCATCTCTGCGATTCTTGGAGTTGTGTTAGTATTAGCAGTAAGAAGTATTTTACCATTTTTACTTGCATTTGCTGCGGGAGCCATGATCACAGTAGTTGCTCGTGAGTTGCTTCCAGAGTCAATTAAAGAGAATAAAAATTTGGCTACGATAGGAGTTTTGATTGGATTCGCACTTATGATGGTATTGGATGTAGCTTTAGGCTAGACTTTTCTTTGTCTTTCTATATTTATATAATTAAATATAGAAAGAAGGTTTTGAGAGATGTAAAAGTTTTTTCTAAACATTATAAAAATAATTTATATGATGTAAGTGAAAACGGACAAAAGTATTACTTTGAACTATAGAATATACAAAGTAAGAGAGAAAGATGATATGAAACGAAAGGATGTCATGAAATATTGTCATTCTTTTTTATATCAAAAGTATTATGAGGTGTACCAAAAGCATTTTTATTATAATAAGATAAAATGACTAGTAAGAAAATAAAAATTAATTTTATAAGCTTGCAATTTTATGAAAATTCTCTTACAATGAGTAAGATAGGAAACATTTGTGCTATAACGTATGATATGTTTAGTGAAATCATTTCAATAAATGGACAAACTATAGATACAATTATTATTAGGAATAAGAAAGAAAGCATAATTCTTTTTTAAAGAATCAATTAAAAGATTTGTACTAGAAATTTATATAAAAAGAATAGATTAGGTGATAGAAATGAAAAAATATATCTTTTTGTTAATTTCCTTTTTTTGTTACCTCTTTCCAGTGCAGGCAATAGATTTGGAAACATACTCAAAAAATATTTTATTATATAATTTGGATGAAAATACAGTTCTTTATGAGAAAAGCGCGAATGAACAAATAGCCATTGCTTCTTTAACAAAATTAATGACTGCGGTTGTAGCAATTGAACATGTTTCTTCTTTAGATGAAAAAGTAAAACTTACATATAAAGATTTTGAAGGTTTAGTGGAAGCAAATGCTTCTGTTGCTGGTTTTAGAATAGGACAAAATCCAACGTATCGAGATCTACTTTATGGTCTTTTATTACCTTCAGGTGCGGATGCTGCTTTAGCGCTTGCTAGAAATGTAGCAGGAAGTCGAGAACGTTTCGTGGAGATGATGAATGAAAAGGCCAAAGAATTAGGACTCGTAAATACGCATTTTGTAAATGAAACAGGTTTAGATGCAAAGGGACATTATTCTACTTTAAAGGAAGTTGCTATTTTATTTAAGTATGCCTTAAAAAATGAGGAACTAAGTAAGATTATAAAAAGTGATAGTTATACAATGAGTGATAGATCATTTACGGTCCAAAGTTCTATTTCTAAAAATATCAAGCGCTACGGTTTAAGTATGGATTATCTTTTAGGTGGTAAAACAGGGACAACAAGTGATGCAGGTCTTTGTCTTGCAAGCATTGCTTCTAAAAATGGAACAAATTATATGTTAATTACTGCTAGAGCTCCCTATGATAAAAAAGCCCCTTATCATTTTTATGATGCAAAGACTATTTATGAGTATTTCATGTCAAACTATGAAAATAAGAAGGTCATAGAAAGTGGAGATATTCTGTTGACTCTAACTACACAATATGCTAAAGAGGATAGAGTGAATTTTAAGGCAAAAGAAGATATTTTAAAATATGTACCAAAGATTTTTGATGAAAAGGATTTAGTATATACATATGATGGCGTCGATACAGTTTCTTATAAAACAAAAGTGGGAGAAAAGTTAGGGGTTTTGGAAGTAAAGTACAAGGGAGAATTGTTAGCGAAAGTAGATATTGTTTTAGATATGAGGCTTTCTTTTGATTTAATGAAGTATATAGAAGCACATCTTATTTATATCCTTGAAATAGGGGTTATTCTTGTAGTCATTCTTTTTATCTCCTTTCTTTGTAAAAAACGAAAAAGGAAAAGAAAAAAATAGCAAGTGGAGAGTAATTGCTATTTTTTATTCACTAATTTCAATATATTTTTTTTCAGGAACTTGTTTTATCTCTTCTTTTTTAGGAATTTCTAAGTTTAGGGTTCCATTTTTAAAAGTGGCTTTGACATCTTCTTCTGTAATATGTTCTCCAATGTAGAAACTTCTAGAGCATTCACCAAAATACCTTTCTCTTCTTAAAAATTTTCCCGTTTCTTTTTCTTCCTTCTCTGAATTTGTTTTGGCATGAATGTTTAAATATCCTTCTTCTCTATGAATTTTAATATCTTCTTTGTCATATCCTGGTAAATCGATTGTAATGATAAATTTGTCTTCTTGTTCCTTAATATCTGTTTTCATAACTTTGTTTCCTTCTTCTGAGAAGAATGGATCAATTTTAAACATATCTTCTAATAAATCAAATTCATTTTTTCTTCTTGGTATCATTAACATAGTAATCAGCATCCTTTCTTTTTTATGCTTTTTTTGTAATGTAAGATTTTCCTCTTACAGCTACCATTATACTCTTAATTTTAGCACTGTCAATAGACGAGTGCTAAAATAACAAAAATTTCACGTGCATTTTTGAATCTAGAAAAATGTAGAGATAGGCAATGAAATAGGATATACTAAAAGTAGGAAAAGGTGCAAACATATGAAAAAAATCATTATTTTTAGTCATGAAAGTGCTATACAAAAGGATGTAATATTTATGACTTTACAAAAACTGTAGTATGTGATGAATTTGGGAACAAAAGGTGTGGAACTGACTTGTTTTATGAATTTTTAGTTCAAAATAATTTAATTGATGCAAGTCAAAATAGATGAATTTATTGTGAATGAAGGAAATCCGAAAAAAATAGATTATGCTATTATTGTAGTGTTGGACAAAGGAGAATATGAACAAAAATTATATCTTTCTGTTCAAAAAGGGTTTAATGTAAATGACGTTGTCCTTTTATATGGAGGAGGTGGCCATTTAGAAACAGTTTTAGTTCATATTATCAGAGAACAAAGGGGAAAATAGTTGATATGAAGAAAAGAGAAAATCTGTGGTGATGGTATATAGTCGATATAGTGAATAGGGATTTTCGTTATTTCATTTCATACATTATGAAACGAAAAAAATATTTAAAAAATTGCTTTATTATGGAAATTCATGTATTATTGTCCAAGGTTTTCAAGTGATAAGAATAGGAATGATATTGTAGATATGGTGATAATTTGAATAATGACACGATTACTAGTCATTTTTGAATTCAAAAAATTTATATTATTTGAATTATGAGAAGGGATCATAAATTTATATTTTCAATTTAAATTAAAATTTTACTATTAGCAAAAAAGACTAACGATTTAGTCTTTTTTCTATATAATATACGAGTGAATACATAATCCATGAAAGAACAGCTAAAATCATGATGCCAGATACCACAAGATTTAAGTTAAATATTTGAGAGCCATACATAATCAAATAGCCAACCCCCGCTTTAGATACTAAGAACTCTCCCATGATAACCCCAACTATAGGTATATAGCGAAAAACAAAAAAATGTAAAAAATGTAAAAAATGTAAAAGCATATTGACTTTTACAAAAATAAATGATAAAGTTAATTTAGGTGATTTGAATGAATATAAAAATGATACTAAAAGAATACAATTGTACTCTTTCTGAATTTGCAAATGCTTTATTCTTATCACGACCAACATTAAATTCCTATATAAAAGCATATGAAAACAACACAAAAATACCAGATAAAAAATATCAAATTTTATTTGATAGATTATTTTCTAAGAAAATAGCTAAGGAACAATTTTATGAAATAATGGGAAAATGCAATATACTTGTTGCAAAAGATCAGATTTTGGAAACAACTGATTTATCACCAAAAAGAACTGATATAATTATTAGAATTATTGAGGATATGAAAGAAGATTTAAATTCTGATAGTGCAGATG
>CATOJL010000104.1 GCA_951800155.1 uncultured Bacilli bacterium
GATAAACTGTCATTCCTAAATCGACTTCATATTGTGATACTTTTTCTTTCACTTGTTTTGTTGTTACTTCATCATATTTAATATTAACATATGGAAATCTTTGTTTAAATATCTTTATACTTTTTCCTATAAGAGAATAGGTATGAAAAGGTATAGAGGCTATTCTTAATGTACCACCTAATAAGTGATTTTCATCATTCGCAATTTGATAGATTTCCTCTTCTTCATGCAATAAAGATCTTGTATGAAATAATATTTGTTCTCCTACAGGAGTTAGTTTCAATCCTGTCTTCTTATCTCTATTAAATAATTGAATATTAAGTTCTGTTTCTATATTTTTTATAGCTTTAGAAACAGCAGGTTGAGAAATATATAGTTTTTGAGAAGTTAATGTAATATTATTTCCGTTATTGACTACTTCAACAAATATTTTTAAATTATTCATACTCATAACCATTTAATTATCACCTCATCAATATTTATATATTTGAGTTATATACGATGCTATCATATAATGTTTGTGAAATCAAGGAGGAAAAGTATGAAAAAACTTTGGACAAAACAATATATTTTGATATGATTCTCTAAAGTAGACAGTATAAATAATTAAAATAATGTTTACCAAGGAGGATTATATTTTATTATGGGAAGAAAAAGTCAATTTACCAAGGAAGAGAAAATAAAAATAGTTCAAAGATATGATAGTGGTGATGGCTCACAGGAAACTCTAGGCAAAGAGATTAGTGTCGATAGTAAAACTATTAAAAATTGGATTGATAGATATCATGCATATGGTGAATCTGCTTTTGATGAAAAGGTTAATAATTCATCATATACAAAAGGATTCAAGGAAAAAGTTGTATTGGCATATCTCAATGGTGAGGGTTCTTATCGTCAGTTAGCTATAAGATATAATATTTCAAGTCATGCCATTATCATTAGGTGGATAAAGGAGTATAATAATCCCGAAGGATTGAAAGACTACTGTCCAAAGGGAGATGTATACAATATGAAAAGCCGAAAGACAACACAGGAAGAAAGAATAGAGATAGTTAAATACTGTCTAGATCATGACAAGGATTATAAGTTAACAGCTGAAGCTTTTAATGTACCTTATGCCAATGTCTATAGCTGGGTAAAGAAGTACATTGAAAAAGGGAATGAAGGCTTAGGAGACAAACGTGGTCACCATAAATCAGATGATGAAGTTGATGAGATTACTTTACTTAAGCGCAAGCTTGAACGCGCTGAAAGAGAACGAGATATCGCTCTTATGGAGAACAGACTGTTAAAAAAAGCGGAAGAAATCGAAAGGAGGCGATTTGGAGAGAGAGCCGCTTTGAAGCGAAATATCAGGCAATCAAGGAAACATCAGAAGAACTAAGAAAAACAAACAGGCGACCAAATATCAGTCTCATGTGCAGATGTCTAGACGTCAAAAGAGCCAACTACTATAAATGGCTTGATCATAGTGAAACACAAGATAGAAGTTATTGGAACGAACTTATTGAACTCGTTTTAAGATATCACGAAACCTATGATCATAGACTTGGATATCGTTCTATCAGAGACCGCATAGAAAGAGATATAGGAATAAAATACAGTGATCATATGATTCATAAGGTCATGAAATATCTAGGAATCAGAAGTAAGGTTCGCAGAGTTAGACATAGTTGTACAGTAAGAGCCAAGAATGCAAAGACAGCGCCTAATATTCTCGATAGAGATTTCAATGCTTCTGCACCAAATGAAAAATGGGTAACAGATGTAACGGAATTCAAATATGGTGAACGCTTTGAAAACAAATTATATCTCAGTACAATTATAGATCTGTATGACCGTTATCCAATCAGCTATGTTATGAGTGATCATAATAATAATCCATTGGTATTTGATACATTTGACAAGGCAATGGAAAACTATCCAGATGCACATCCGCTATTTCATTCTGATGCAGGATTTCAGTATACAAGTTCTATGTTTGTTAAGAAACTGAAAGATCTAGGAATTGTACAAAGTATGTCAAGAGTTGGAAAATGCATCGACAATGGTCCGATGGAAGGATTCTGGGGAATCTTAAAAAGTGAGATGTATTATGGAAAGCATTACTATACAAAGGAAGAACTCATTCAAGCCATTAATGAATGGATCAACTATTACATATTTGAAAGACTGCAGAGAAGATTCAATGTGCAAACACCATATGAAGTGAGAAGTGCTGCGTTAAATACTGATAATCCGATTGAATATAAGATTCCAGAAAACAAATCAATTATTCAATATAAACAGAAACATTTTAAAAGTTATCAGATGATATAAAAAATCCACCAGGATAAATATCCTAGTGGAAATATAAACTTTTAATTATTTCATTTGTCGACTTGACTAAATCATATCATTTTCAGTGTTCTATTATTATTTATGACACATATAGGACCTTATTTATTAATTTCTGTTATTTCTATTTTTGCAAAACAGTTATCTGGTTCTGATACTTATGCAGGTATGATGGCTTCGATATTTGCTTTATCTGGATTATTTGCTAGATTTATAAGTTCTTATTTATTAGATCATTACTCAATTAAAAAGACCTTAATTATTTCAGAATCTTTAATGGTTCTTGCTTCTTTTATCTATGTATTTTGTGATTCGTATTGGTTAGCCTTTGCATTAAGGGGAATACAAGGTTTTGGATATAGTATTGCAGTTACATCTATGTCTACATATATTGTTAAGATAATACCTATCGAATATAGATTAGAAGGGATTGGATATTCATCATTAACAAGCTCTCTAGCTAATGTTGTTGGACCAATGATAGCATTTGTGATTTTAGGAGAAAAATATACTGGTTTTCAGTCTTTGTTTATTGTTGTTTTAATAACTGCAATGATTGCCTTATTAGGTTTTTTTTCTTTAAAAGAAAGTTCTAAAAATATTGAAGAGAAAAATCAAATTCATGATAATCAAAAGTTAAATTGGTTTTCTATCCTTCTCCCATTTATTATTCTCTTTATTGTTAATCTTACGAATGCAGCTCCATCTTCTCTATTATCATTATATGCAATAGAAAAAGAATTTAATGATATTGGTTTCTATTTTTCTATGAGTGCTATAGGTCTTATTATTTCAAGATTTACAATGAATAAAATAGTAAAAAAACTAGGTAATGAAAAAAGTATATTACTCTTTTCTTTATTAATAACTTTATGTCTATTTGGTATATCTCAAACTAATGCTTTATATCAATTATATTTCATTGGATTAATATTAGGTTTTTCTTCAGGAGCAATATTACCATTAATCAATACAATTATTATCAATAGATTACCAGATAGTAAAGCTGGGTTAGGAAATGCAATATTCTTTGCAGCTGGTGATATTGGTTTTATTATTGGTGTGACTCTATGGGGAAGTATTGCGGGGATGTCTTCTTATACAATAATGTTTATAATTGTTGCTTTTACATCCGCAATAGCAGTTATTTTATCTATATTTCAATAAAAAAAGAATGTTTCTACTAATTAAACATTCTTTTTTATTATCTATTCTATTTTTTACTATTTTTCTTTTTAGCTATAATATCTGAAAGATCAAATGGTGTTTCATCATCTGGCATTTCATACACATTTAGAAATGGTACATCTTCTATTGTTCTAATAGGAAATTCTGATTTTGCAGTTACCTTAGACATTGGACATGTTATTTTTCCAATATACATTGGTGGAATTGACGGTCTATCTTCTAATGGTTTAATTTCTCTATTGTTACAAGTATATAATAAATCATATCCCTTTTTAAACGTATCATAATCTTCTTTACCATCAATAATTTCAATTGTACCTTTCGCAATAACACTACGATAATCGTGAACATGTTTTTTCCATGAACGGTCTGGAAAATCACGAAAAGCATTGAACGCTAAACATACACGAGGATCCTTTTTCATTAAATCTAATTTATGTCCTCTTTTTGAAAAATGGACATATACATATAAATTTTCTTCATCCATTTCATATCCATAATTTAATGGTACAACATATGGATATCCATCTTCATCATTTAACCCTATATTCACTTGATGAAACATCTTCAACATTTCATTAATAAAAACAGGATTGTCTACTTCTCTTTCAAAATGTAACATATTGATTTCCTCCTTATATCTTTCTTCTTAATATCAGCTATATAAATTTTTTATTTTATAAAAATAGATAATGTCCCTATATCTCTAAAATGAGAATCTATTGTTTACACATCTATAATTATATTTTCATTATCGCTATTAAGCTTTAAACTCTTTACTATTAAATCTAAGAATTGTATTGTTAATTTTTTATATTTATTAAATTCAAATCCATATGTACTACATATTGCTAACAGTTATTAAATTATCTAAATCTATTTGATTAATTATATCATGATATACTTGTTCTTCATTATTTATGATATTGTTAAGTAAATGTGAGAATTGATAACAATACGAATAATCAAAAAAAATCTTTTGTAAACATCGTATCTAATACCCAGTTGTAAATATTTTCTAAATATATATGTTCTTCTATTTCATAACATTCTACACATACATAAATTTATTTTAACAAGGAATATACTTTCCATTTTTGATGTTTTGTGAACATATTATTATTTACATAATCAATTAATGCAATCTGAAATTTCTTATCTTTAGCTATAAACAAAGACAAATCCTATAAATATTGACACCTTTGTTCTTCATCAATCTTATTAAAAAAATAAGTAATCAATATATCCAAAAAATCTTGTGCTAATTCAAGTTTTAATGAACCTGAAACTTGTTTCATTGCTTTAATTTGCGTATAATTTCTTCATGACTATCTAAAGGAAACACCCATAATTTTACACCACTAGATGATGAAATGATATCCTCTATTTGATTACCTTCTTCTATTAAAAAAACATCTCCAAAAGCTATATAAATAAATGAGTCAAATATACTTTTTATTCTTTCAACAAATTTAAGACTCATCTTATAAGAAATATCTTTTCTTACATACATATCAATTTGATAAGTACTATTCTTTTCCTCTATTGTCATAATGTCTTTACTTTTTTTATTTT
>CATOJL010000105.1 GCA_951800155.1 uncultured Bacilli bacterium
AAAAATTTCAAGAAAGAATTGATGAACTTAGAAATAAAAATAAAGAAATAGAGAAAGAAATAAATAATCAAATAAAAAAAATAATAGAAAAAGAAATACAAAAGCAGATTCAGACTGGAAAAGATGTAAATTCTATAAAAGTTGAAGATATATTAAATAATATTTCAAAGGAACAATAAATAAATTGGCGGTTTGGTTTACGTAAGCCCAAAAAAGAGGCATTTGCATAGCCCCTAACATACATATAATATATGTCGCAATATAATTATATCATATGTTTAAAAAAATGCAAAATAATTGCCTTAGAAAGAGGTGAAATATTTTGACATATTATTTAAATAAGAACAAGCAATCAACACAGTCAGGTAGCAACTATGAAATTCACAAAGAAATTTGTCCTTATTATTATAATTATACTGATGGGAATAACTTTATTCGCTTAGGTGTATATAATAATGATTTCGATGCCCTTGCAGCAGCGAAGAATAGATTTCCAATTAATGCGCATGAAATAGATGGCTGTGCACATTGTTGTCCAAGCATTCATAAAAAGTAGCAAATGTTGCTACTTTTTATTATATTTTTTTATTTTAAAAATATAATTTATTGAGGTCATTTATTTATGATAATCAAAAATTATATTAAAGAAAACGAAATAAATCCTAAAGAGATAACACTAAAAATACCAATAATTTATGAAATAATGAAAAAATATATAAATAAAGAAATATTAAAGAAGAGGATATAATAGATTATTCTCTTTTCTTTTTTGAAAAATGATGGTAACATGTGAAAGTAAGTTTATATCCTAAAATGCTTTTATGTGTTGTAAAGGAGGTAAACAAAATAAGGGCAGGATTATATGCAAGAGTATCAACAGATATGCAAGTAGAAGGATACTCGATTGATGCACAAAAAGAATTATTAGTAAACTTTGCAAAAAGTAAAGAATATAGTAGTTATAAGTTTTATATTGATGGTGGATATAGTGGTAAAGATTTAAATAGGCCAGCTATACAAGAATTAATAAAAGATGTAGAAAATCATGAAATTGATACAGTTATAGTTTTTAAATTAGATCGTATTTCAAGAAGTCAAAGAGATACTTTATATTTAATTGAAGAGATATTTAATAAGTACAATGTAGGTTTTATTTCAGTGAGAGAAAATTTTGATACAACGAGTCCATTTGGTAAAGCAATGATTGGTATTTTATCAGTATTCGCTCAATTAGAAAGAGAAACCATTTTAGAAAGAACAAGATTAGGTTTAAGAAAACGAGCCGAAGCAGGTTTGTGGCGAGGCGGTGGAAAAATTCCTTTTCCTTATGATTATGATGAAAGGAAAGGAATTCTAGTTCCTAATCCAGAAAAAGTGGAATTATTAAATAAAATGATAACTTTGTATTTAGGTGGTAGTAGTTTTCTTCAAATATCTAATATTGTTGGTATGGATGAAAGTATGGTTGAAAAAAGAATTCTTAGTAGAACTAATTTAGGTATTATTCCGTATAAAGGTGAAGAATTTGAAGGCCAACACGAACCTGTTGTTAGTGAAGAATTATATAATAGAATAATTAAAATGAATAAACTACGAAGCAAATCAAGAACAGCAAGACATTACTTACTATCTGGTAAAATATATTGTGGGAAATGTGGTGCAAAATATCGTTATCAAAAATGGGGAAAAAGATTAATATGCTATTGTTATTCACAGCAAAAAAGTAGACCTAAATTTATTAAAGATCCAAATTGTAAGAATAAAAGATATGATTCATTTGAAATAGAAGATGCCGTTTTAGAAAATATATTCGCTATGTCTTTAGATGAAAAGATGTTTGAAGAAAATATGTTAACTTTAAATGTTAATGCTGTAGAAGAACTAGAAAATAGAATTAGTAAATTATCAAGTCAAATAGAAAACTTACTTAACTATATATCATTTGGAATTGCAATAAAAGAAACATCAAATAAAATTAATGTTTTAGAGGAAGAAAGAAAAAATTTAAAAGAGCAATTAAAAGATGAAAAGGAAGCTCAATCTCAAATAGAAATGACCAAATCGATGATTAAAAACTTAAGAGAAGTTTGGAATTATATGGCTTTTAATGAACAAAGATTAATCATAGAGCATTTAGTCGAGAAGATAGTTATTGATGATAATAAAATTAGCATATACTATCAATTAAAATAATTTTATTTTTTATATTGTTTTCTCGCCATGTCTGTTATTATCCCAATTAGTGACATACTAATACATATTTTTAAAGCGCTAATAATAGATTTATAGGAACTAGGAAGTATCAATTTAAAAAACATTTGCATTTTATTAGCACCCAATACCTGCATTAATTTAATTTTATTTTCATCTATGCTTTCAAAACTTTCAATAACACTTAATGTCATGACAATGACAGAAATAAGTAGTGCCATAAGAATAATGGATTTCATTTGGGCACCACACCATACAATAATAATGGGTCCAAGAGCAACTTTAGGTAGACTATTTAAAACTGTCAAATAGGGATCTATTACTTTTCGAATGAATGGATTCCACCACATAATAGTAGCAATAAAAATGCCAAGTAATGTTCCAAGTGAAAAACTGATAATGGTTTCATATACAGTTATACCAATGTGATAAAATAATTTATCTTTTGTTATTAAATTAATAATAGTCTTTATTACCATTTTAGGACTAGAGGTAATAAATGTATTTATCCAACCAAAGTCAGCAGCAATTTGCCATAGAATAAGCAGAAGGGCCAGTATTAATATTTGGGTGAAGGCTACAGCCCATCTATATCTCTTTTCTTTTTTTAAAAACAATCTATGTTCTTCACTAAACATGACTATCAATATCCTTCCATATTTGATTGTAATATTTCAAAAATAAATCTGTTTTTTTCTTTTCCATAGCAGATAAATTTTTATCAAAATCGAGTACGTATATATTTTTGATATGACTGGGTCTTCCAGATAAAACAATAATGGTATCAGACATGGTTAGAGCTTCCTCTAAATTATGAGTGACCATAATTGCACTTTTTCCTTCCATCCTAAGAATTTGTAAAACATCTTCGGAAACATTTAATCGAGTAACATAATCAAGAGCACTAAAAGGTTCATCTAAGAGAAGAATATCTGGTTTTAAGGCAAGAGTACGAATTAAAGCAACTCTATGAATACAGTGAAGACACTTTTTCTTTTTCCTTCTTTTTTATATTAATTTACAATGTTTCTTTAGTTTAACTTTATTTTTAACAGAGTTATTTGTTTTCTATTTGCTTATTTTCATCTATATATTGGTAGTTAAGTGCATTCCCGCTACTAATTACTGATTTACCTAAATTCTTTTCAATATCATCTCTAGCAACTTTGGCAGCATGTCCACCCATTTTAGCAATTTTTTTATTTTGCTCTAATCCATAGGGTTTATGTTCTTTAGCAAGTTCACGAGTAGCAATTTCTCCTAAATCAGTAAGTGCAACTTCTATATCAGACATGTTATCCCTTAAAGATTCTTTTCTAATTCCTTTATATGCTTTATACTCACTTGCTTTCATACCAGACCATTCTTTATATATTTCATTAGTCAGTATTCCATATTCATAGTCTTTAGAAATACCTCCTTCTTTCCATATATCAGTAAGTTTATTTCTATCTAGTATTCCTTTTAATCTAGCTTCAATCCATTTGTCAGAATATCCTCTTTTACGATAGTAATTAATTGCTCTTTTAATTGCTATTTCAGGATCAAATACTTCATCAATTCTCTCACTACCTAAATTTGCCAACCACATTTTAAATGGCTCTGCTTTAGGACTAGGAATTGACTCAATAAGTCTTAAAATGTCATTTGTTTTCATAGCATCTCTTAATCTCATTTTTCCATCAGGTGCTAACATTTTCAACTGACTACAATTTGTAGTCACTTCACTACCTTCTTTTTTTAGTCTTGATTTCAATACTGACCAATATTTTCTGGCATCTTTTGGGTTTGCTAAAGCATTTACAACATCAACAACACTAAAGTAATAATCTTCTTTTTCACTATCCCAAATACTTCTAATTTCATTACCTTCAAATAATCCTACAATTGTTTCTAGTTTTTCTTGATTCATTCTTTATCACATCCTTTCATTCGATATTTGGCTATGTAAGTAGAGATTATTCAAAATTCCATTTGATTTGAATATCTCTACTATTTGTTTCTTCATTTAACTTTCCAATATAGATTTTATCTATAAACTCATCAACAATAACTCTGTTTAGTTCTTTAAGTTCTTGGTATTTACTGAATATTTTTTCATTATTTTTTGAAGATTCTTCTTTCATTTTATAATAAGCAATTTCATTATTAATTGATTTAATTTGATTACTATACATATCTTCATTTTTATTATAATCAGTAATTAAATCTTGAAATTGTTCTGTTGTGATAACACCATTTACTTTATCTTCATATAAATTTTTTAAATAATTTCTAGTTTTAGATATTTCCTTTTCGATTGTTTCTTTTTGTTTTTCTAATGATTTGATTTTATTACTAAATCTACTTAATTTCTTTTTAGAATCTAAATTGTTTAATTCTTCTTCATCATAGAATTTTTTAATTTTCTTATTAATTGCCTCTAAAACTAAATTAACAAGTAAATCATATCTAATTGAAGACTTATTAATACAATCATCATATCCATCACGATTGCCTGAGCATACAAGATATTCATGTTTAGTAGAGTTCTTTTTTCTCATATAGTGTTCACATTCAAGACAAAATACTTTACCAGAGAAAATGTGGACAATACCTGTTGTTTTCATAGGTTTTGTTCTTTCTTTCATAGCAACTTGGACTTTATTAAATGTTTCTTCATCAATAATTGCCTCGTGGGTATTTTCTATTTTAATCCATTCAGTTTTATCTTTGTTTTTAATTTTATGGTTTTTATAACTAACAGTAGTTCTTTTTCCCTGTATTAGATGCCCTAAATATAATTCATTCGTTAAAATTGTTTTAATGGCATTTGTAGTCCATTTTATTTCTTCTCTAGGTCTATTAC
>CATOJL010000106.1 GCA_951800155.1 uncultured Bacilli bacterium
GTACAAGAGGTGTGAAGGTATGTGTGAAGATTTTAGCGATATTATATTAAAAGAAAAAAAAGATGGAACAAAGGTTACAGTTAGAGATGTGCAATTGGCGACTTTGGAAATGATGAAAGATATCGATGAAATCTGTAGAAAGAATAATATAGAGTATTGGTTAGCAGATGGATCTGCTTTAGGAGCCATTCGTCATAAAGGGTTTATTCCATGGGATGATGACTTTGATATTGGAATGATGCGGAGTGAATATAAGAAATTTATAAAAGTATTAGAAAAAGACTTGGATCAAGAAAAGTATACATTTCATTGTTTTGAAAAAAATAAAAAATATGAGGTGACATGGCCAAGTATGAAAATACGAAAAAAGAATACATACATAAAAGAAGTGAATAAGCTTCTTCCGAATCGTTGTACCGATTGTGATGGAATCTTTGTCGATGTATTTATTTATGACTATATGGCAAAAACAACCTTTTTTGATTTACCCCTTCGTTTATGCAATAGTTTTTTAATGCCCCTTATTGTTCTTTTAGAGAATATAAGAATTAATCCCATTCCTTTAAAGCATTTATATCGTTTTAATGCAGAATTATATGGGAAGCTCAATAAACATTCGAAATATATAGGAGATGATTTGACATGGACTTATCGAAGTCCCTTAAAACCACTACGTTGCCTTAAAGAGAAGGTACTTCCAACTGTCCGTGTGCCTTTTGAAGATACAGAACTTCCTGTTGCTAATGATTATAAAGATTATTTAATACAAAACTATGGGGAAAACTATATGACGCCACCACCTGTTAATAAAAGAATACCCATTCATGTGTATGACATTAATTTAACCTCAAGTGAACCAGAGGAATAGAATATGAAAAAAAATAGGTGGATTTATTTAGCATCTACAGGTGTTCTTTTAATAGGTGTTGCTTTTCTCTTATGGCAAGAATTTAGTTTTGTTTTAGGAGGATTTGGTATTGTCTTAATTGGTTTTAGTGCTATGGACTATATTCATAAAAAGTAAAAAAGAATCAAAGCGATTCTTTTTTTGCATTCTCTATTTTTTTCATCTGCACCTTATAATTCGCATTTAATAGTATGCTTAATGGCACAAATTTATTAAAAAAAGCATTTAATTTATGATTTATGGTAGGAATAATTACCCTTTTTTTTTGAAACATTTTTTTTACAGCGTATATAGCTAAGTCATCACTCTTTTGGGCCTTATTAAATTTAACACCCAATTTATCATTGAAACTCGTTTCAACAGGTCCGGGACAAAGGCAACCAATATAGACATTTTTTTCCTCTTTTTTCACTTCTTCAGAAATGGCTTCTGTAAGTCTTAAAATATAAGCTTTTGAAGCAAAATAGGATGCCATTAAAGGTCCGGGAGAAAATGCAGCTGTTGATGCGATATTTAAAATATATCCCTCATTCTTTTTCATCATGTCACCTAAAAATAATTTTGTTAATATCTGTGTAGCTTTAATATTTAAGTCAATCATTTCCAATTGCTTATCTAAGTCATCTTCTAAAAATTTTCCATGTAATCCAAAACCTGCACTATTGATTAAAACAGAGATATTGTTTTCTTTTACTTGTTCATATAAACGTTTACAATTTTCCGTGGTGGATAGATCAGTTACAATATAGCTTGCCTTTTTTCCTAATTCTTTTGTTACTTTTTTTAAATTTTCTTCATTTCTAGCAGTAAGAATTACCTCATAATTTTTTTTAATAAGTTCTTTTGCGATCGAAAAACCAATGCCAGAACTTCCACCTGTAATTAATGCTTTCATATTGTCACATCCTTAGAATCATTATATAGGAAAAAAAGCAAACTGTATAGCCTCTTATAGCTATACTAAAATTTAGTTACATCTTCTCAAAGTGTGATACAATAAAACAGGCGGTGTAAGATGTGGAAAAAATAACAAGTGAATTATTAAATTGGTATCAAAAAAATAAAAGAGATCTTCCATGGAGAACTACAAAAAATCCTTATTATATATGGATTAGTGAAATTATGCTTCAACAAACGAGAGTGGAAGCCGTAAAAGTCTATTATGAACGATTTATTACTAAACTTCCTACTTTATATGATTTAGCGAACATTTCTGAAGATGAACTATTAAAGTTATGGGAAGGATTAGGGTATTATAGTCGAGTTCGGAATATGCAGGCATGTGCCAAAAAATTGATTGCAAGTGGATATGAAAATTTGCCAAATACAAAAGAGGGGTTATTGGATTTACCAGGTATTGGCAAATATACAGCTGGCGCTATTTTAGCAATTGCTTTTGATATACCTAGTGTTGCCATTGATGGAAATGTGTATCGGGTTTTAGGACGTTACTACAAAATAAAAGAATCAATAACTAAGGGAAGTACATACCAAATCTATGAGAGAAAGATGCAACAGATTTTACCAGATACAAATGCAGGTGATTTTATTCAAAGTTTTATGGATCTAGGAAGTTTAATTTGTATACCAAAATCTCCAAAATGTAGTAGTTGTCCTTTACAAAATAACTGTAAAGCTAGAAAAACAAATCAAATGGAATTATATCCAGTTAAGGAAAAAAAGAAGGAGCAAAGAGTAGAAGAGAGGGCGGTTTATCTTTATCGTTGGAAAGATAAGATTGCTATTCAAAAAAGATCAGCAAAAGGATTACTTGCCTCTATGTATGAATTTCCAAATGAACTAAAAACAGTTTCTGTAATTGATATTGAAAATGATTTATTAGAGGAGGGTATTTCTTTTTTGTCGATTTATGAAGTAGGAAAAAGTAAGCATGTTTTTTCTCATATTATTTGGTATATGACAGGTTATATGATTGAACTAAAAGAACCTCTTTTAGATTATGTATGGGTAACTTTAGAAGAATTAAATCAAAAATATTCGATTCCGAGTGCTTTTTCTTATTACTATAAAATTCTTTTAAAATAGTTTTTTCTATCCTTCTTTCTTCTTTTGCATACAATAAATTGGGTGATAAAATGAAAAAGGGAATAGATGTATCTTCTTATCAGGGACAGATTGATTGGATGCGAGTAAAACCTTATATTGATTTTGCTATTCTTCGATGTGGATGGGGAAATAACTTAGAGAGCCAAGATGATGTTTATTTTGAGAGAAATGCTAGAATGTGCTATAGACTGCATATCCCATTTGGCGTTTATTTATATAGCTATGCAACTACTTTAGATGAAGCTAGAAGTGAAGTTCTGCACACTTTACGTTTGATTAAAGATAAAAAATTAGAATATCCTATATTTTTAGATGTAGAAAATAAAAAACAAATGAGCCTACCAAAAGATAGACTCATTGAAATAGTTCGATATTACTGTGAACAAATACAAAAAGAAGGATATTATGTAGGCATATATTCTAGTTTAGATCGATTTAAAAGCAATCTTGATTCGAAAGAATTAGATCCATTTGATAAATGGGTTGCTGAATGGAATGAACAGTTTACTTACGAAGGGAAAGTAGGTTTATGGCAAAATACTTCTTATGAGGAATTGCCGGGAATGAATGGACGTGTTGATGGAGATGTAGCTTTTTATGATTATCCAAAAATAATTCGTGATGCAGGATTAAATCATTTAGAAGAAACTTTAAAATACCGTAAAGGAGAAAAAGTATATGTAACAGGGGACATCTATGAGGAAAGTAATGCAGATAAAGTATTACGAGGTGTTTGTGATAAAGAATATACAATTGAAGCAACCAACAAGGATGAAGAGGCCCCTTATAAAGTAGAGGATGGATATGTAAAAGAAAATTCCGTTTATAAGAAGTGTTCTTAAATAAAAATAAAGCATGCGTTTTTTCATGCTTTATTTATTGCCTTAAATTTTCCTTATTCCAACCTTTTACATATAATGTAGAAAAATGATTTAGATTAAATAACCTTTTTATGCGTATCTTGTTCTTCATTCTGTTTGTAGTTTTTTGTAAAGTCCATTTTATAACATTCATATTTAAAATGAAGAGGATGAGCTTTGTAATCCACTCTAGCTAGTGAAACTTCTCTTTCTTTATCAAGGAGTTCTTGTCTAAATTTATCTAATTTTTTAGAGATTTCATCAAGTTTTTCTAATAATTCATTTCTAATCTCTTCATGTGCTTTTGCTTCTATATTCTGTATTGATTCTGTCATTTCATAATATGTATTCCAATCTTTTTTTGAAATGAATATTCTTGTGAAGAATTTAGATGCTCTCTGCTTATGGTTTTTTATATATTCTTTTGCTCTTTGATAATTAGAATTTCCTGCTACTTTATAACTTATATCCGTATAGTGATCTAAATGATTTAATTGATTTACGATTACAGTATGTTCCCTATTTAATTTGTCCATCTTACCTATCAAATCATGTTGCTCTTTTTCAGCTTTTTGTAGTTTTTTATCTAATTCTATTATTTCACTAAAATCTGGTTTCTTTTCTTCCGTATCTTCTTTTTTATCTTGGGTAAAAGTGCTATAGCCTGTAGAGGTATCATTTGCGTATTTCCATTCAAATTTTGTTTCTTGTGTTTTATTTGTTTTTTGTCTATAAAATTTATAATTTGTCTGCTTGTTTGTATGTGTATCTGTGAAGTTCATATCTGCGAAGTTTTTGAAAAAATGGAACATGTATTCATTAAAAGCTGTATTTTGATTTTTTTTAGATTTTTCAGATGTTTTCGCACCTTTAGAAGAACTTGAAAATTTTTCCTTCTCTTTTCTTCGTTTGGCTTTCATGAATTCAGCATATTCTGCAAAGGTACCATCAAATACCCCTTCAAATGAGTCATGATATGAGTTTTGATTTGTATTACTTGCATGTGTGTAGTTTGTTTTGGCATGCGTTTTTTCATTAAAAGCATCACTTTGTTTTCTTCTTTTCCATTCTAAATCATAAATTTTTTTCTTGTATACTAGGAAAGTTCTTTTTGAAAATTAAAATATAAAAGTAGCGAAGAAACGTTTGCTATAAAAAAAGATAGAACAAAAAAATGCGGCAATTAAATCCGTAAAAAATTTTTAAGTTATTTAGAAAT
>CATOJL010000107.1 GCA_951800155.1 uncultured Bacilli bacterium
TTCTGATACTATCTCAATTTCTAATTGTGATAACACCGTCAACATTCTTACAAAAAATCTTCCATTAGCACTGCTCGTGTTGACATCATCTACATCTTCTTATGACAAAAATAAGAAAATATTGATATTTAGTAAGTTTCGCCTATAGTTTATAAATAAAAATTGGAGGTAAAAGATTATGAAAAATACTGATATGCTTTATTGGATTGGTACAATGAACGCAATCAAAAATCAAGCTGAAGAAATTGTTTTAAAAGAACTGATTTATGTATGATAACGTTACGCTATTTTCAAATATAAATGCCTTAAAAAGCATTTTAAGACTTAATTGAATAAGAACATATTAACTACTTGTAGTTTTATAACTATGAGTAGTTTTTTATGTTCAAAAGAGAAATGCAACACCTCTTAAAAAGTGTTTGGTGTGATGAGCCGATGCTATAAAGTTTATCCGTATTTGTATAAGTAGTCTAATTATGCAAAATGCGTGAGTGAGATTTTGGAACAAAGACTCACAATAATAAAAGAGTATTCGGTGGCAAAACTTGAATGAATTTGTAATTGTAAAAAGTTTGGGCAAGTATGAACAAAGATACTTAACTGTATCAGCAATTATAGTAGCAAAAGCTACTTACTAGACTACCTATGAAACGAGGCGAATGACTGACGGTTTCTAAAATAATAGGTGTAATAATTCTATTTTTAAACAATGGGATTATTACACCTACTTTCACTTCAGCTCATTCCCTCTGGTTTCTATATAGATTTGCCATATAGCGTGGAAGTTTGAAACCGAGCAAGGTTTCATAGAGTAAGGAAAATTTATTTTTTCTTACTCTTTTTCAATAAATGCAGATATGCAGTTTATTGAAAGCCTAACAAATAGACTTGTCATTTGTTAGGAAAAATCAAAAATGCTAATAGCAATTTTGATTTTGGGTTGTAGGGTTTCCCTGCCACACAGATAAACTTTGTTTGTCTAGTGTGTTAGACAAGTAAACTTATTTTGAGCAAGAAAGGAGCGTTGGAGAATATGAGTTACGCTATCGTAAGAAATGAAAAATTAACACGAGCAGAAATAAATGGAAAAGGCACTCATAATGATAGAAAAGCAAAAAATCATTCTAATAAAGATATTGATCCTACTAGAACACATTTGAATTATTATATTAAGAAAAATGAGTTCACATATACAAAAGAATTTGATAAATATATAAAAGAAAATAATTTACAAGGTCATCTTCGTAGTAATAGCATAATAATGTGTCAAATGATATTTACTTCTGATCAATCATTCTTTGATAAAATTGGAGAAAAAGAAACTAAACGATATTTTGATGAATGTTATAAATTCATTTGTAATTATAAAAATTTAGGAGAAAAGAATATAATATCAGCAGTAGTACATCTTGATGAAGGAGCACCACACATGCACTTGATGTTTGTTCCTGTTGTGCATACCAAAGATAAAGACGGCAATAAAATTGATAAGATTTGTGCAAGAGATTTTTGGAAAGGCAGAGATAGTTACAGAAAGTTACAAGATGCCTATTTCAATCATGTTAAATCAAAAGGCTTTAATTTAGAAAGAGGTATGTTTATCGAAGATACTGGAAGAAAACATTACACTATTGAAGAATATAAGAAAATTACAAATTATGAAAATACCAAGAAAGTCTTGAATGATATAAAATTGGATTTGCCAGATGTTCCAGATATAACTGATATTGGTAAATTCACATTAAAGAGAGATGAAAAAATATTAGATGAAATTATAAAGCCTAAAGATGATTTGATTAAGGAGTTATATAGAAATAACTTATCATTGCATAAAGAATTAACAAAACAATCTAAAATTATTGATGAAGTTCAAAAATACCAAAAAGAAAGAAATTCAATAATTGCCGATAATCAAGAACTTCATAATACAGTTAAAAATTTAGAATATGAATATAAGGAAAAGAAGAAAACTCTTGAACACGAATTTGAAGATAAATCATTTAATTTAGAATGGCAATATAAGAATAAAATTCATAATTTAGAAAAAGAAAATAGCCACTTGAAAAAGGTTATTGATAAATTTAAGGAAACTATCTCAAAATTCATAAAATGGATATGTAAAAATTTTGATTTACTTTCTGAAGATGAGATTATTAGAGATTTTGAAAAAGAAACTCATACTTTTATTGATGCAGAAAAACAAGTCAAAAAAGAAGATAAAGAAAAAGAATGGGATTTAGAGCGATAAAAATAGACAGGGAATGCTTCCCTGCCTATCACACAAAAAAATCAGTTGTCACTTGTGAGTGTTTTTAGAATCCCTAATGTAATCTTTCAACAACATAATAGCTTCTTCATAGTTATCCCTTTGAGCATACATGACTTTATCTTTATACTCCTGTATAGGGCTTTCCATTACTTTTAAAAATTCTTCTAGCAAGTTTAGTGGCTGTACATTTATTTCTAAAATAGTTGTAGTAGAATGCCTGTTATTAGGTTCTCTTTGCTTTTTTACTACCTTTTCAGAAACTACTGTATAGTCACATGGAGGCAAAAGAATTTCATTTTCTTTATCTTTTCTCCTCTGCTCTTTAGGTCGAATAGATTTTACATCTAAACATTTTGTTCCTTCGGGTTATGAGCGAGACTTGAACGGTTTTTGTGAATTTGTGAAAATTAGAGTTTTTATTGGTATTTCAGTATTTACAAGAGTTTTGATTTACGGAACATTTGTGTCTTTTTAGGGCATTTTGGGATGGTATTTTACCCAATTTTTACCCAATGGGTGTAGTACGAATGTTCTTAGAACTTTGGCTCTTGTGGATACTTTTGGGAAATGAAAAATTTTAATTTTTAGGAGGTAGATTTTTATGAGTAATTTGAGAGAGGTTAATAATGATATTTTGAAAGATTGGTTGGATTTTAGGGAGGATACTATTGCTGGTCTTACTTGTGCAGAAGATAAAAAACATTTTATTTGTTTTGAGGAAGTTTCTGAGAGAATTTTGAAGAATGTTCCTGAGCAGAATAAAAAGTATGTTGAGAAACAATTAAAACTACTTGATGATAATTTCTTTGATTATATTTGCTATTGGAATGAGAAGTATTATAGGAATGGGTTTTGTGATGGGGTGCAGCTGATTGGTGGATGTTGTAATAATAATGTTTCATTTTAAAGTGCAAATTTTGCACTTTAAAATATAAAATTGCACTTTGTTAATAATCTATAATAAAAAAGTGTGAAATCTGACTTTTGAATTGATATGATACCTCTTAAGTAGACAAGGTAAATAACCAAAATCTACTTAGGAGGTGTTTTTTATGGCAAAATCAAATTTCACACCAGAGCAAAAAGCAAATATTGCTCAAGAGTATTTAGATGGATTGGGCTCATCATCACAAATAGCAACAAAATATGGAATTAATGCTTATACTGTTCGTAGATGGGCACAGAAATATACAGAACAAGGAATTTCGGCATTTTCAGTACTAAACAGAAATACTACATATAGTGCTGACTTTAAAATGTCTTGTGTAGAATTGTATGTGCAAGGAAAAATGTCTATGGATCAAATAGTTGCTAAATATAATATTTCATCTAATTCTGTTTTACGTAGTTGGATTTTGTTGTATAATGCTAATAGAAAACTTAAGGATTATAATCCTAAAAAGGAGGTCTATATGGCAGAAGCAAGAAGAAAAACAACTATAGAAGAAAGAAGAGAAATAGTGGAATATTGTTTAAACCATAATTGTGATTATAAGGAAACAGCAAGTATATATGATGTTTCGTATAACCAAGTATATTCATGGGTAAAAAAATATAATAAAAATGGCGAAAGAGGATTATTAGATAAAAGAGGACATCATAAAACAGATGATGAAGTTGATGAATTAGAAAAGTTAAGACGTGAAAATTTACGATTAAAACATCAGTTAGAAGAAAAGGATATGGTAGTTGAACTATTAAAAAAAGTGAAAGAATTCGAAAGGAAGTGATGCTTGGAAAAACAAGACATGAGTCAAAATATCTAGCAATTAAATATTTTCATGAAGAAAATAATTGGAGCATTGAATGGATGTGTAAACAATTGGAGATTTCAAGAGCAGCTTATTACAAATGGCTACATAGAGAAATTCCAAAAGATGAAGAAGAAAATATAGAATTAGCACAACTTATTAAAGAATATGATGAAAAATTTAATCATATTTTAGGATATCGTAGAATGACATCTTGGATTAACCACTTTAACCATACAAACTATAAGCAAAAAAGAGTTCATAGAATTATGAAAATATTAAATATTCATTCAATAATCAGAAAGAAAAAGAAAAAATACAATTCTTCTACACCAGAAGAAACTGCTGACAATAAATTAAAAAGAGATTTTTATGCAACAGCACCAAATCAAAAATGGGCTACTGATGTAACAGAGTTTAAAATTCCAGGAGAAAAGAAAAAACTTTATTTAAGTGCTATTCTTGATTTATACGATAGATATCCAGTTGCATATGTAATTAGTTGTCGAAATGATAACAAATTAGTGTTTAATACTTTTAATAAAGCTATTGCCTTAAATCCCAATGCTAAACCAATATTTCACAGTGATAGAGGATTTCAATATACTAGCAAAGTATTTCAGTCAATGTTAAAAAATCAAGAAATGGAGCAATCAATGTCACGAGTGGGGCATTGTATTGATAATGGACCAACAGAGGGATTTTGGGGAATTATAAAAACAGAAATGTATCAAATGTATAATATTACAGACGAAAGTTCATTACGTTTTGCAATTAATGATTATATAAGATTTTACAAGGAGGAACGTCCTCAAGATAGATATCATTGCAAGACTCCACTAGAAGTTAGAACAGAAGCCCTATCTTTAGATAATCCAATAGAATATCCTATTCCTGAAAATAAACGTATTAAAAAGTACAAAGAAAAATGGTGTGCATAAAAAAATGACTGCACAGTATACAGTCATTTTTAAGCATAAATTTTAGATATTTAACCTGTCTACTTGACAGGGGGCATATCA
>CATOJL010000108.1 GCA_951800155.1 uncultured Bacilli bacterium
TATGTCTATTACCCCCCCCCCCCCCCCATCATTTTGTCAACTTCATTTTTACAACACAAAAAAAGAAAGTACCTTTCGCACTTTACTTTGAATTTTTAAGTATAAATCTTAATCAAACTTTAATAAAATATAAGATTTCTTTCCTTTTCGAATAACAACAACTTGCCCTTCAATAGCCACATCTTTTGTTATTTCAAACTCCACATCCATTATCTTTTCTCCATTTACACGAATGGAACCATTTGCAACAAATTCTCTAGCCTCTCTTTTACTCGATGCAATAGAACTTTCTACTAAAATGTCAACTATATTTCCCCCATTTTGAATTGTATAACTTGGCACATCTTTAAAGCCCATTTCCAATTCATGAAGCGTTAAATCTTTTATATTTCCACTAAACAAAGCTTCACTAATTCTAACAGCTTTTTCATATTCTTCATGCCCATGTAAAAATGTAATAATTTCTTCTGCTAAAGCTTTCTGTCCTATTCTTAAATGAGGCTCTTCCTCATGTCTTTTCATTAGATCTTCAATTTGCTCTTTTGATAGGAAAGTATAGATTTTCAAATAAGTTTCTATCATAGAATCCTCTGTATTAATAAAGAATTGATATAGTTCATAAGAGGATGTTTTCTCTTTATCAAGCCATAGAGCATTTCCTTCTGATTTACCAAATTTCTTTCCCGTTGAATCTGTAACTAGTGGCATCGTAAATGCATATACTTCCTTTCCTGTTACTTTTCGAATTAAATCAACGCCTGCTGTCATATTTCCCCATTGATCAGATCCTGCTACTTGTAAAGTACAGTTTTTTGTCTTATATAAATGTAGAAAATCTAATGCTTGTAAAATCATATAAGTAAATTCTGTGAAAGAAATTCCTGTATTCAATCTTCTTCGAATAATATCTTTATCTAACATATAATTCATATTAAAATATTTTCCATAATCTCTTAAAAAAGTCACAACATCAATCTCTTTTATCCAATCATAATTGTTCACTACTTCAAATCCAAATATTTTCTTTGCCTGCTCTGCTAATCCTTTTACATTTTTTTCAATCTCCTCAATTGATTTCATACTGCGTTCTTCTGTTGGTTTAGGATCCCCTATTCTTCCTGTTGCACCACCAATAAGTAAAATAGGATAATGTCCTGCATCCTTTAAACGTTTTGAAATTAAAAAACTGGATAAATGTCCAATATGCATGGATTCAGCTGTTGGATCTGTTCCTATATAAAAAGTCATCCCCCCTTTATTTAGTTTTTCCTCTAAATCTGGACTTGTACTATCTTTTATAAGTCCTCTCCATTTTAAATCTTCAAATAGTGTCATTTTATTCCTCCCTAATAATCTGTATTTAATCTTTCTTCAATAATTCTATGTTTTTTATCAATAGCTTCTATAATTTCCCCCTTAGAAAATGAAAAAATAATTCACCTAGATACAAAAGATTTCCGAATAAATCCTTTGCAACATTCTCTTCTCACTTCATGAGAAAGGTAGAGAGAGTAAAAAGATGATTAATTATATCGCATACATTTTTACTTTCTATATGAGAATACGCATCTTCTATTTTCAAATCAAAAAAATTAAAAAAGACAAGTGCCATTGTAATACAATCAGCATATTCCTCTAATACTTTTTCTCTATTTGGGGTTTTTTTACTCCAAAACTTAAAACACTTTGTTTCATTGACAAATTCACCCAATTCTACTAACATCTCAATACAATTGTATTCATAGAAATTTTTAATGTTTTTATACTTTCTTATACAGATTTCATCTAATCTTTTATTGTTTTCCTATATTCTTCTATAGGCATTCATGAATATTTTCCTCATGGCAGGTACAGTCGTTACAATCTCCTTTTTCACTACAACATTTCTTTCCTGTTATCATTTCTACACCATGACTCGTTTCTACTCGAGTAGCTCCTGCTTCTATCATCTTTATCGCCTGTTCCTCTGTTTGGATTTCACCACTTACTTTTATCTCTAAAATCTCACCCTTATATTTATTGATTAACGCAATTGTTTCGCTTGTTTCACCACTTTCCTCAGAACCTGTAGCTATACAAATAAAGTTTACAAATGTTTCATTACAGATTTCAATAAGTTTACTTATTTCATCTTCTTCTAAATTACATTCTTCAATCATTACTTTCAAAGGATGTCCATCTATCGCATCACGAATGGTTTCAATTTCTTTTTTGATAAAATCGTAGTCCTTATTCTTTAAACATCCTCTATTGATAACCATATCAATCTCATCTGCACCATGATTGATTGCATCAATTGCCTCATATTCTTTTACTTCCATTGTATTCATTCCTAAAGGAAAACCAATAACTGTTGTAATACCCACATGCGTATCCTGTAATAATTGTTTGGCAAATGCCACATAAAATGGATGAACACATACTGCCTCAAAATGATACGTTTTGGCTTCTTCACAAAGTTTTTTAATATCCTCTTTTGTTGCACTCCTATCTAAATTGGTATGTTCTATATATTTATTTAACTCCATTACAATATCTCCTTCAACTCTTCTAAACTTTCTATTTCCTTATATTTTGTTTTTTTATCTGTTTTATTCAAGTAAATTCCTTGTAATCCTGCATGTAAGGCACCTAAAATATCTCCTTCAAGATTATCCCCAATCATTATACATTCCTCTGGCTTATATTTCCCACAACCCTTCAAAAAAGCCTCTTTATTTGGTTTATTTAAAACTTGATCTGTTCCAATAATTTCATCAAAATAAATATCTAATTCAGCGCCTTTTAACCTCGCACTTTGTTGTTCTGTAAACCAATTTGTCAGTACGACCAGTTCATATTTTTGACTTAGATACCTAAGTACATCTTTTGTACTCTCTGTATTTTTAGGATAACATCGGCTTAAATGTTTTATCCATGTATCTACAAATGTTTCTGGAAGCCTAAAAGGTAAATTTCTATCTAAAATAGCCAACATATCTTCTTTTGTATACATAGAATATTCATTTTCGTATTGTCTAACATTTTCCTTTAATTGGATTTGTATTTTTTGATCTGATTGTAAATGCTCTTCGATTAAAGCATCTGTTAATGAATCCCAATATTCCTCTAAGAAAGGGAATAACGTATTATCTAAATCAAATAAAATTCTCTTTATCATAAAATCTCCTTTAAAATAAAAAAGCTATTATCATTTAAGGACGAAAAACTTCGCGGTACCACCTTAATTCATAATAACTTATGCTCTTTATCTCTTAACGCGAGTAACGATTTAACTCCAAACTTGTAATTCATCTCTATCCCTTTGGTTTACTTTCACCCACCGTAAACTCTCTTTATTCCTTGAATAGGACTACTTCTTATTTTTCTACATTAAATTTTTCATTTAATCAAGTTCTTTTTCTCTTTAAATCCTTTTTCTTTATAAAAGGGAACAAAAGACATGGATGATCCTTCATCTACATTTCTATTCATAACTATGAGAAAGAATAACTCGTAAAATTTTATTTTCATTCTAAATTAAAATTTTTTATTCATCCATCTAAACTATAGCATATTTTTAGAAAACATGCAACTATCGTACTATATTAAAGGAAATAATTTTCCTTATATTTTACTCTATTGTTTCTCTTTCAGAAAAAGATCTAAATTTTTAATAGCTTCATACAATCCTAATTTCCCATATTCATAAGTTACAGACCCTTGTTGATAAGCAATATATGGTTCACGAATAGGACCATCACAAGAAAATTCAATAGAAGAACCTTGTGTAAAACTTCCTGATGCCATAATGACTGGATCATCGTAACCCGGCATATCCCATGGAAGAGCTAACGAATGACTATCAATTGGCGAACCTTTTTGAATCCCTTGCACATACTTAATTAATTTCTCTGCATCATGAAAAATGATGTTTTGCACAATATCACATCTTTTTTCTTCCGCACGAGGTTCTACATCATATCCCATATTTTCAAGGACTTTTGCTGTCAAAATGGCTACCTTTAGCGCATGCATAACCACACTAGGGGCCATATATAAACCTTGTAGAATCAACTTATTCATGCCCAAACTTGGTCCTACCTCTTTTCCCTCACCGGGAACGGTTAAACGCTCAGCTACAAGTTTTATAAGCTCTTTCTTTCCAACTACATATGCTCCATTTGGAGTAATTCCCCCACCTAGATTTTTAATCAAAGAACCAACTACTACATCTGCTCCTACTTCGGTTGGCTCTTTTTCATCTACAAATTCGCAGTAACAGTTGTCAACCATAACTATCGTACTTGGACTTATTTTTTTTACCAAAGCAACTACTTTTTCCACTTTTTCTAAAGAGATACTTTTTCGTTTAGAATACCCCTTTGAACGTTGAATCTCAATAACTTTAATCTTTTTTTCTTTTAACACTTCTTCTATTTTTTGATAAGCAAAATCATCGGCAACTAAATCAATTTCTTCATAAGATACACCAAATGTTTTTAGGGAACTTGCATTTTCTTTGATTCCAATCACCTCGTGCAAAGTATCATAAGGCGTTCCACTAATACTAAGAAGTATATCTCCCGGCCTTAAAAGGGCAAACAAAGTCACTGTCAAAGCATGGGATCCAGATATAAATTGACTACGTACAAGAGCATCCTCACATTTAAAAATTGTGGCGTAGATCTTTTCTATTGTATCTCTTCCTATATCATTGTACCCATAACCAGTTGTTGAAGAAAAGTGACTTTCTGCTAAATGATTTTCCCTAAAAGCATCCATCACTTTCTTAGAATTTTTTAAACATATTTCTTCTATTTCTTGAAAGAAAGGTGTTAACTCTCTTTCTGCATTTTTAATTCTTTCCATACCTCTCCTATGAATAATGTCCTCCATCCACTCGAATGACTGTATTATTAATATAGCTAGCCTCTTTAGTTGCTAAAAAGAAAACAACATTCGCAATTTCTTCTGGAGTAC
>CATOJL010000109.1 GCA_951800155.1 uncultured Bacilli bacterium
GTTTATGTCCATACACCATTAATTACAGCAAATGATGGTGAAGGAGCAGGAGAAATGTTTAAATTAACGACACTTGATTTAAACGATATTCCAAAGGTAGATGGAGAAATTAACTACAAAGAGGATTTTTTTGGAAAAAAAGTTGGATTAACAGTAACAGGACAACTAGAAGGGGAAACATTCGCTTTAGCCTATAAAAAGATTTATACTTTTGGACCTACTTTTCGGGCAGAAAACTCCAATACAAAAACCCATGCTTCTGAATTTTGGATGGTGGAGCCAGAAATAGCTTTCTGTGATTTAGAAGGACTTATGGATATTGAAGAAGACATGCTACGTTATGTAGTAAGAACTGTTTTGGAAAAATGTCCTGATGAAATGAAGTTCTTTGATTCTTTTGTAGAAAATGGATTATTAGATAAACTAAATATCTTATTAAATAAGAAGGCAGTTCGTATTACCCATGAAGAGGCAATTACAATTTTAATGCATGCAAATAAAAAATTTGAGTTCGAACCAAAATTTGGCGAAGATATCGCTAAAGAACATGAAAAATACTTGACAGAAGAACATTTTAAGGCGCCTGTTTTTGTAAAAGATTGGCCAAAGGATATAAAAGCTTTCTATATGAAAGTAAATCCAGATCATAAAACGGTTGCTGCTGTTGACCTATTAGTTCCGGGCTCTGGTGAATTGATGGGTGGCTCACAAAGAGAAGAGGACTATACAAAATTAAAAAATCGTATGGAAGAACTTCATATGAGTGAAGTTGGATTAGATTGGTATATCAATTTAAGAAAGTATGGTGGTTGCGTTCATTCTGGATTTGGAATGGGATTTGAGAGATTACTCATTTATCTAACAGGCGTAGATAATATTCGTGATGTAATTCCATATCCTAGAACTCCAAAAAACTGTGAATTTTAGGAGAGGATGCTATGTTAAAAAACAAATATAGAAGTATGTATTGTAAAGAGGTGAGAGAATCGCATTTAGATGAAGAAGTCACTTTATCAGGTTGGGTTGCGAATATTCGTGATCATGGAGGAGTTATTTTTGTTGATTTACGTGACGAAACAGGAATGATTCAGTTAGTATCAAACGATGAGGAATTGCTTTACAATTTAATTCGTGAGTCTACCATTTGTGTTACAGGATGTGTACGAAAAAGAGAGGAGGAAGACTATAACCCTAAGCTAGAAACAGGAAAGATAGAGGTCCTTGTCAGTCGCTTAGAAGTATTAGGAGAATCTTTACATGTTTTACCTTTTGAAATACAATCTTCAAAAGAAGTTAGTGAAGATGTACGTTTAAAGTATCGTTATTTGGACTTAAGGAATAAAAAAGTACATGATACGATTCGTTTTCGTTCAGAACTTCTTAAATATTTACGTAATAAAATGGATTCTTTAGGTTTTACAGAAGTACAGACACCAATTATTACCGCTTCATCTCCTGAAGGAGCTAGAGATTTTTTAATTCCTTCCCGTAAATTTCATGGCAAATTTTATGCATTACCACAAGCACCCCAAATATTTAAAGAATTGTTAATGGTAGGGGGATTTGATAAATATTACCAAATTGCACCATGTTTTCGAGATGAAGATGCAAGAGCGGATCGAACTTTAGAATTTTACCAATTGGATTTTGAAATGTCTTTTGTAACAGAAGAAGATATTTATGCAATTGGAGAAGAGATTTTTTATGATACGTTTAAGCATTTTTCAAAGAAGGAAATAAGTGCAAGACCATTTAGAAGAATTTCATACAAGGATGCCATGTTACGTTATGGAACAGATAAACCAGATTTAAGAAATCCTCTTGTTATTGTAGATATGAGTGAGGAATTTAAAGAAAGTAGCTTTAAACCATTTAAGGGAGCAACGGTTCGGGCAATCAAGGTAGATAATATCGCTGATAAATCGAATGCTTGGTATAATGAAATTGTTGCTTATGCATCTTCTATTGGAATGCCAGGAATAGGATATATTACTGTTTTAGAAGATTTTTCTTTTAAAGGACCGATTGATAAATTCTTAACGGAAGAAGATAGAAAGAATTTAATTTCTAAAGTTGGACTTGAAAAAAATAGTGTACTTTTCTTTATTGCAGATAAAAAAGAACAAGTTGCTTCAAAATATGCAGGAATGATTCGTTCAGAATTAGGACGTAAATTAAATTTAATTGATGAGGATAAATTTGAATTTTGTATTATCAATGATTTTCCAATGTTTGAATATAATGAGGAAGAAGGAAAATATGATTTTTGTCATAATCCCTTTTCTATGCCTCAGGAGGGAATGAAAGCTTATGAGAAAGATATTTCTAAAATTTTAGCTTATCAATATGATTTTGTATGTAATGGATATGAAATGGCTAGTGGCGCTGTTCGTAATCATGATTTAGCCTCTTTAGAAAAGGGTTTTGAAGTAGTAGGTTATACAAAAGAAGAGGTAGAGAAAAAGTTTAAATCTCTTTATGAAGCATTTAAATATGGTGCACCTCCTCATGCAGGAATGGCACCAGGAATTGACCGAATGTTAATGCTTTTACTTGGAGAAGATAATTTAAGAGAAGTACAGGCTTTTCCAATGAGTACGTCAGGACAGGATTTTATGATGGGTTGTCCTAGTGAGGTATCAGAACAACAACTAAGAGAAATTCATATTAAAATAAGATGAAAAAATTTATATAAAAAAGCGATATACATCAGGTAGAAGTTTTGCTTTTAATTGAGTTGAACACGATATTTATTTGAATTTGTGTTCTTTTTTTATTGGTATTCAAATCTATTTTTCTTATGGAAAAAATCTAAATAAAAGTATCACTTCTGTTGTTTCAATTTCCGTTTTGTTCTAGGTTATGCGAGATGGTTTTATAAAATCTAAGAATAGTTTAGTTCTCAATTCACTATATTTCAGTATTATTGCGCACTAACTAGGACAAGGCATAAATTTTTAGGAATTTTCTCTTGTTACATTCTTTAAAAGAAAATTTTATTCATATATTAAAGTATACATGGTATAATCTTATCAATAGAATTATGTACAAATAGGGAGGAAATAATGTATGAAGTTAAAGTATAGTATTCCAATTGTTTTGCTTATTTTTGTTTTAGTAATAAGTTTTCTTTTCTTGAACCAAGAAAAAGAGTATTTAGATGATGAAAATACATTGTATGCAATAAAATTTGATAATCTAAAAATAAGGTTTAAACGATATGATTATGCATTAGGTCAAAATCAACTTGTTATAGTAGAAAAAAGTATAGATAATGGAAAAACATATGAGAGAATCACAAATGAATTTATTACTGTAAGCATGAATCCCAAATTTGTATTTTTAAGTGCAGAATTAGGTTTTGTCATAACAAAACCTAATTTAACAAAGGAAAATAATTATATAGGTATTAAAGTTACACAAGATGGTGGAAAAACATTTATAGATGGAAAAATTAATTATGAGAATTCTGCAATTGAGATTTTAACAGTGGAAGAAATTCCTTATTATGAAAAGGGTGTACTAAAATTACATTGTTCTATTTATCAAGTGAAGGAGGATCATACAGGGTATGAAGATATTGATCTGTTCTTTACAAGTATAGATAGGGGATTAACTTGGAATCTTGAATAAATTTCAGGGTGAGAGTATTGATAGATTATCTTTCTAAATATGCCTTTTTATCTGAATATATTTTCTATACAAGAAAAGAACTAGTATTTTACTAGTTTTCCATTGATTAATTTTTTTCTGTGTCTAGGGTGTTCAAATCTGTAGGTATGTCTTGTTGGAATCTTTGAGTTTTGAAGGCTCATTGATTTAATACTATTTAAATTAGGTGTATTATTTTGTATATCCACTTTTCCAAAAAATTCTTTGTTATTGGAAAATATTTTATTTAGTTGTGCCTGATTTTCTAAAAATAATCGGTTTTTATCGATACTATTTAAATCAGCAGAAATGTTTTTTTAATTCTTTTATCATTCACATAGCATATTAAATAGGTTGTATTGTAGGCAAGTAAGGGTATCGCGATACTTTGGATTAGCATACCACGTGAAGTTGGTATTGAAAGAAGGAGTACTATCATTTTTAGAAAATCTTTGTTAAATATAGGATGTTTAGCCATTTTTCTGGTAATTTCTTGGCATTCTTTCTGTTTCTTTTGTAAAAGTCATTACAATTTTTTACTTGATTTTCCATACTCCTTAATAGTTCCTGTTGTTTTTCAAGTGTATTTTCTATGGGCATTATCTTTCAAGAAGCATAAGTTACCTCAATAGTATTTCCTTTTATTCCAAATTTTAAAATAGAATTTTCTCTATCCTTTTTATTCATTGAATAAGTTCTCATTATAAATTCCCATTTTTGCGCTATGTATTTATCGCCTGTCAAGAGGAAATAGTTTATAAAAAAAACAGCCTAAAGACTGCTTTATTCTATCTCGAAGTCGAGTTATTTATCAACTTGGTGACCAGTACGAGATTCGAACTCGTGAATGCTGCCGTGAAAGGGCAGTGTGTTAAGCCACTTCACCAACTGGCCAAAATGGCGCCTAATGTAGGACTCGAACCTACGACCTATCGGTTAACAGCCGAGTGCTCTACCAACTGAGCTAATTAGGCACAGTCTTAATTCCTTAAGACTCTTCCATTATATAATACAAATTTATCTTTGACAAGACTTTTTTTCAATTTTTGATAACATTTTCTATTTTTTTTCATTTTATAGATAAATCAATCAATTTTTTCTCATAAAAAATAATTTTATGGTAGAATAAGAAACAGAAAGAAGGGGACTTATGAAAAATATTTTGTTATCTTTTTTCACACTTTTCGCACTTTTTGTCGATATGCAAGCAAAGACAAAAAATATAGGTTTTCCAAATGGCATTTTAGAAATGAGTTTTTGTTGGATACTT
>CATOJL010000110.1 GCA_951800155.1 uncultured Bacilli bacterium
GATATAAGGAAAATACAGGATTCGTGAAAATCAGCATATTTTAGCATATATCATACTGAAAGAATAGGCAAAAGCGTTGAAATCAACGGAAATTAATATAAAAAACTACTGTCAAAAAGTGTACTTTTTGACAGCCGACCTTTAAACATAATATAGCACAATAAAAATGGATTTTCAATCGTTTAACGATAAAATTTTAGCTTTTTTAGATGGAATTTACATAAAATTGGCTATTAAAAATCTACTGTCAAAAAGTACACCTTTTGACACTTTAAGCTGCGAAAGCGGCATAGAGTGAAAAGTCTATAAGTTAAAACTATTGATAAAAATAAATATGAAAATTTAATAGAAAGTATTTTGGAATACAGACAGCTAACTTATGAAGAAAAATTAAAACTTTTTAAAAAGGAATATTGCTTTGAAACTTTATTTGCTAATTGCGTACATGAGTTTTCTTATTTTTTTCTAAGAATATTTAAAGCTTTTGATGTTTTAGACCTTGTAGCAGATTCTAACCATAATAATGGAAAATTATTTAAATTTAGACATGGAGATTCTAATAAACATAATACTTTTAGAAATGATGCTTATGACTCTAGAAAAAAGTGCTCTGGCTATATAAAAATAAAAAATGAATTATTAAATGATGCAAAAGCATTATTATCAAAATACAGTGTTTTTGATACTCCATTAACTTTAAAAGATGAAAATGTTTTTTCTAAAAAAGATTGGATACATGATTTATATGAAGTCGAAATGTTAAATTATTTGAGTGTTGTTTTTCCACAATATTCTGTTCAAAGAGAAATAATACACGCTATTTCTGAAATGCAATATATGTCTAAGTATTCTTCTGTTGATGGTAAAGATTTTGAAAAATCATTAAAACCAATAATGGAATTGTTTCGAGAGAATTTAAATGTAGAAATTATTAGTGGAGCAGGAGATACAGATTTATTGTGTGTGTTTGAAGATAATATAAAGAATTTGCCAGATTATAAAATAAATGTGGAAGCTAAATCCAGAAATTCTACCAATAATATGAATGTTTCTAGAATTGAAAGACATATTGAAAAGCATGGTTCAAGATATTGTATTATTGTGGCTCCTCGTTTTTCTAGAGGGAATGATTTAGACATATTTGGTAAGAAAATAGTTTCCATAACAGCAGAAACTTTAGGACAATATTGTTCTAAAGAATGTTTATCTTCCAGAGATGGAAAAGCTGATTTTGTTGCCATAAATACTTTAATTGTTCAAAATTTAGGAGAGAATATTACAAAGTATGTGGATGCTTTAATTGAAGAAAAATATGGTTTTTAATGTAGAAGATTCGTATATAGGTTTTAGAAAAACAAATATCCCTTGATAATTTCAGGATATTTTTAAACCAATCTTTTTTTCTGGTGAAGTGAAAAAGTAAATTCCAGTTTAAGAAGCAGAATTCCAATTGAAAGAGAAAGTTCCATAAAAAGGGAATTTTTTTGCTATTAAGGACTAGATTTTTGATAGAAAAAGGATATAATAATGGATATCAAATGTATTTTATTACATACGAAAAGCCAACTGAGTTGCAATTTTTTAAAAATTGTAAGACTAAAGTCCAGTTGGTAAAGAGCGAGTTGTAATTATAGATATATTGGATGTTTCTATGTATTTATAAAATTATTTTTTATAAATATGTTTTAAGAGATAAGGTTTTAAGATAACATTATCTCTATCAATTTTGTTTACTCCTAGTTTATGGAGTAAATCAGAACCATAAAGAAATTCAAACATCTCATAAGGAGTCTTACCATTTAAAGACTCACGAGGAGTAGAATTAATATGGTCAAACATGAGATTAATATCTTCTTGAGTGATATTAGAAATATCTACCTCATTAGGAATAATATCTCTTATGTAATTATGGTTGTTTTCCACATGTGGTTTTTGATGGGAACACATGGGATCGCAATAAAAAATGTTAAGTCTAACTTCTTCGGTATTGGGAGTAAAAAGAAATAAATTAATGATTTCAAACTCAACTCCTCTATCAGTAAGAAGTAGACCAAAAAGTTTAGAAAATTCATCTGCATTCAGTTTCTTTTGGAAATCATCTAAAGAAGAAGCCATAGAAGCAGATGTTTTTTCATGATGTAATCTACCAATCATTAAATCTGTACCTTCAAAAGAGAAAGTTTGAATATAAGGACCAGATAAAGAATTCATAACAGTATCCATTTCAGTAGTTTTAGAAGAAGGATTTTCTTGTTTGAAAACTAAGTAGTCTTTATGCTTGTGTCCTTCATAATTAGAAGGTTCCTTCCTTTTTTTGTATTTATCTTTGAATTGCTTTCTATTTACTTTTTCTTTTAAAGAAAGATTGATTAACCCTTCATTCTTAAATACACCCATATCAATATAATTATAAATACACTTTTCAGATTGTTTAATTTCAGGGTGAGAAGAAAGAATTTGATAAATCGATTGTCCCTGATTTACTAAAGGAACTAGAATAGAAGCAAGTTCATTGCGTTCTAAAGTAGTTAAATTAATGCCTTCTCTAGAATCATGTAAATCATAAACATATTCTGAGTTTGCTTTTTCTGCATAGTAGAAATATTTATCTAGATGACATTTAGAAGAATCAGGACATTTGTTACAAGCACCAGGAGATTTATCTCTTCTTTTACAAGATTGTTCTTGATAACGTTCACATTTAGAAAAGCATGTCCCACAAGATTTACGATGAACACAAATGTTAGGATAGTTAGCAGTATTTCTAGGATGAAGTTGTCTGTGTTTTCTAATTTCTTTAGCAACAGTAGTAGGGTCTTTCCCGATTGTGTTAGCAATAGCAACCTTAGTAGAACGATTTTCAATACCAGTTTGAATAATTTTTCTTTCATCTAAAGTAAGATGAGTATTATCATGTTTCATAAATAAAAACTCCATTTCTAATATAGAAACATCCGAGGAGTTATTCTATATCAAAAATGGAATTAAGTCATAGAAAATTATAACTGGAACTTACTGTAAGACTAAATTCCTTTTTCTTATATTTAAACTGGAATTTACTTTTTCACTTCACCTTAAGTAAAATGAGTTTATTTCGACTCGTTTTTTATTTGCTATTTTGGCTTTTTTTCGATATACTTTTTATAAGAATAAGAGGGTGCAAGTGATGGCGGCGAAGATTAAAGACATATATGCTAGAGAAATTCTTGATTCTAGAGGAAATCCAACAATTGAAGTAGAAATAACTTTAGATAACTTAGAAAAAGTAGTAGCATCTATACCAAGTGGAGCATCAACGGGAAGTAGAGAAGCATTAGAACTAAGGGATCGTGATGCAAATAGATTTCATGGAAAAGGTGTACTTGCAGCAGTAATTAATGTAAATGAAATTATTAGACCTAAATTAATTGACAAAGAATTAAGCCAAACAGCAATTGATAGATTTTTAATAGACTTAGATGGAACTCCAAACAAAAGTAGACTGGGAGCCAATGCAATATTAGGAGTATCCTTAGCAACATTAAAAGCATCTGCTCTAAGTGAAAAAAAAGAACTTTACGAATATTTATCTAATGGAAAGGTATCCTTACCCATTCCTTTTGTAAATATTATAAATGGGGGAGCACATGCTACGAATAACTTAGACATTCAAGAATTTATGATTGTTCCTGTAATTAAAGGATTTAAAGAAAAAGTGCGTTGTGCATCAGAAATATTTCATACCCTAAAAAATATATTAAAAAGCCAGAACTTAAGTACTGCTGTTGGTGATGAAGGTGGATTTGCACCTACTCTAGCTTACAATAGTTTAGCTCTTGATTTGCTTGTAAAAGCAATTAAAGAAAGCAATTACACACCAGGAAGTGATGTATTTATCGCACTTGATATTGCTGCAAGTGAGTTATATAACAGGCAAACAAACACATATCATTTAGATAACAAAGAAGTAACAGTAGAAGAATTAACAAATTATTATCTAGCTTTAATAAAAAGATACCCCATTATCAGTATAGAAGACCCTTACCACGAAGATGACTTCGAAAATCTCGCAAATTTAACTAGTTTAGTAAAAGATAAAGTCATGATTGTGGGAGATGATTACTTTGTTACCAACACAAAATATTTAGAGCAAGCAATAGAAAAGCATAGTGGGAATGCAATTTTATTAAAAGCAAATCAAATAGGAACTATTTCTGAGATGGTAAAAACTATTCTTTGTGCAAAAAAAAATAATTACAAAACCATTATTTCCCATCGAAGCGCTGAAACTATGGATACCTTTATTGCCGATTTTGCAGTAGGATTAAATCTACCATTTATAAAATGTGGTTCCATGTCTCGTGGAGAGCGAATAGCAAAATACAACCGCTTAATGAAAATAGAAGAAGATTTAAAAAAGAGAAAAAGAAGTTAGTAAAAAATTACTAATTTTTTTGTCGAAAAAAGGAAAAAGCAAATTCTCCTTGTATATATAAAATAGAAAGGAGGATTATATGTACAAATTAACAAGTAAAGAATTAACTTATATATCAGGTGGATGCTTTATAATGTCAAGTACGTTTTTAAAATGTTTAAAAACTATCTTAAAATGTTTTCGGATAATTTAAAAAGCGCAATAAGGCAATCGCATAAAAATTTTACGTAAAGTTATAAATGCCTTTTAAAATAGAAATTTAAGTATGATTAGCCAACTTTTAAGTAAATGAGGTAATGTGTATTTGAGATACATCTTATCAATAAAGAATAAAAGTCCTTATTCACTTAGATAGTACTCTGTCGATAGTTTTTAATAATATTTTTTATGTGATTGCCATAAAAGCGCA
>CATOJL010000111.1 GCA_951800155.1 uncultured Bacilli bacterium
GACTTGCATTTTAATATTATTAGCCATGGTATAGAAAACTATTATTTAGGGTGTGCAACCAAGCACGATTATAACAATAAAAAAGTAATGATTATTAATATGGGTGGAAAGACAACAGAATTGATTACATTTGAAAAAGGATGTATTATAGACCGTAAAAATTTAGTGGTAGGAGTCGCAGACCTTTTAAATCAATTTCCAGAAGCAAACGAAAGCATTAGCAAGGCATCTATCGAAGAAATGAATAATTTTGTAAAAGAAAAACTAAAGGGTATTTCTTTTGATACAGACTATGATTGTGCCATATTTACAGGTGGGGAAGAACGTTTTGAAAAACTAACAAATTTTCATTTGGAAAAGAATGACTTATTTGATGATGGTATTCATAAATATAAACTTTCTTATGAAAACTATGTAAAAGGTACAGAAAAAGTATTTTTTGATAAAGAGTACACTTTAGAAAACTTATACAAATTGATGCCTGGGAATCCAAAATGGATGGATGGAGCAAGACCAGGAGCTATTATTCCTCTTGCTATATTTGATTTAGCAAAAATAAAGACCATCATTCCATCCGATGTCAATTTAATTCATGGCGTAATTAACGACAATTAATAAATTAGAAAAGAGGAGTTGCTTTTGACAAAAACGAGATTTTCCCCAAATACTAGTGGATTCATGGATATTGAGGATTTAAGAAATGCTTTATTTGCCTACTTGATTGCCAAACAAGATAACGGTGAATTTTTATTACGTATCGAAGATACAAACCAAAACGGATATAGTATGGATGTTCTAGAATTCTTATTTCATATACTAGACACTTTTCATCTAACGTATGATGAAGGTCCTAAAAAAGAAAAAGAAAATGGTCCTTATATCCAAAGCAAACGTTTAGATATTTATAAAAAGTATGCCGAAAAACTAGTAAAGAGAGGGTATGCCTACTACTGTTTTTGTGATGAAGCAACACTAAATAAGAAGCGGCTTGATGCAACAGATAAAAAAGAAAGCTTTAAATATGATGGAACTTGCAGGAATTTTCCAAAAGATGAAGCACTAAGAAGAGTTACGGCAGGAGAATCTTATGTCATTCGAGAGAAGATGCCAGAAGTTGGACAAACGAGTTATCGTGATTTTGTGTATGGGGATGTGACAGTAGAAAACAATATTTTAGAAGACCAAATTTTGATAAAAAGTAATGGAAGGCCTACTTATAATTTTGCAAACGTAGTGGATGATGCTTTAATGGGCATTACCCATGTAACAAGAGAATGTGTGTTTTTAGCAACTACAAATAAATCCCTACTTTTATACGATGCTTTGGGATTTCAAAGACCTGAATTTATTCATCTTCCCTTAATACTCACAAAAAATAGTACAAAAAGAAATAAAAGAAAGAATGAGAACAATTTAATGGATTTATTAAACCAAGGTTTTTTACCAGAAGCCATACTTAATTATTTGGCACTTCTAGGTTGGAGTCCAAAAGACACTCGTGAATTTTTTACTTTAGAAGAACTCATCCACAATTTTGATAGTAAACGTATTCATACAAGACCTGCTCAATATGATATAAAAAAATTAGAATGGTTTAATCGCCATTATATAAAAGAGATGAAAGAAGCAAATTACTTGAAATTCGTAAGACCTTTTTTAGAAGCAACATATAATTTGGAAGGAAAGACAGAAGAGTGGATAAAAAAAGTGTTACTTCTTTATAAAAACAATATTTGTTTTGGAGCAGAAATTCCTTTAATTACACATATGTTTTTTCAAAATACAATTGATTTTGAAGATAAAGCGGTAACATTCCTAAATAGCGATGCCAATATAAAAAATATAGTTTTGCAATTTCGTAAAGAAATAAAACATTTAGAAATCTGGAAGGAAGAAACAATAAAAGAGGTAATAGAACAAGTAGGTAAGAAATGGAATGCTATGGGTAAGATGCTTTACATGCCAATACGTATTGCTGTATCTGGAGTCATGCATGGACCTAATCTCGTGACAATGATAGAGTTGCTTGGAAAAGATACAGTATTAAAAAGATTGGGGGAATAATATGGCTTGTCTAAGTATACATTTAGCCATTGCCAAAAAATATTTAGAGAACCATAAAAAGTTAGATTATAAAAAATTTATAGCAGGTACTCTTTTTCCAGATGCCGATAGTGATAATGATAAAACACATTATACAAATAAGGAACGTGGATGCGACAACGTAAGTCATGTACGCAGTAAAGTAAGCTTGTATAAATTTTTAGAAGAGCATAAAACTTTAGATGCATTTGAACTTGGATGGTTTTTCCATTTAGTAACGAATTATTTATTCTTTTTAGAGTGCTTTACAGAAGAATATTTACGAAGTAAAACATACCAAGATTTTTGTAACGAATTATATCATGCTTATTTTTGTGTAAATTTATATATGGAAGAAAAATATAATATAACGAAAGAAGATTATAAAGCATATCCAGAGGAATACTATCCAGGCATTCCTTATGAAGAATGTATTTTACCAAAAGAAATGGTCGACGCTTTTATAAAAAGAGTAAGCCATATAAACATAGAATCTTATATAGAAAAAATAAAAATAGTCAAAAAGAACATAGAACCTTAAAATAAAAAAGAATGAAGTAAAGTGACTAAAAATTGTAGTCATTTGAAAATGCTTGTACCAGACTGGAAAATGAGAATTCGGGATACAAAAGCAAACGGATAGATATTTTTAGACTAATTGAATATACATATCCAAAAAAACTTTACAATAGCAATATATTGACAATACCATACAAATAGAGAATAATAATTAATAAAAAAGGAGAAGCTCATGAATATACATTTTAGAGAAGCAAAAATAGAAGATAAAGATTTTATTTTACAAGCTAATAAAGAAATCAACAAATTATCAAATCTTTTTGACAGTACTTTAGATGATAATATTGAAAAAGATATATTTGAAAATAAAGTAGCAAATGTCTTGCAGAAGAAAATGAAAATAGAGTTGGTTTTGCTTTATACTCCTATATTTACTGGGCAAATTGCGGAAAAGGCATTTATTTGTCGCAAGTGTATGTGAAAGATGAATATCGAAAACGTGGAGTATTTAAAATGCTTTTACAAGAATTAGAAAGAAAAGAAAAAGATTGTCACTTTATAACAGATTATGTGGGAAATGAAAACGAAGTCATGTTAAACTCTATGAAAAAATTAGATTTTAAACTGCCCGATTTAAAAATTTATTATAAAATGATAAACAAATAATAGTTGACTTAAAAAAATAAACTATAATAAAGAGAGATGATGATTATGAAAATATTTAATACGTTAACGAATAAGTTGGAGGAATTTACTCCTATTACTCCAGGAGTTGTAAATATGTACGTTTGTGGGCCTACTGTTTATAACTACGCTCATGTAGGAAATATGTACCCTGTTATTGTATTTGATATGGTATATCGTTATTTAAAATATAAAGGATATAAAGTAAATTATGCTTCTAATTTTACGGATGTAGATGATAAAATTATTAAAGCTGCTTTAGAACTTTCTGTAACTGAAAAAGAAATAACAGACAAATTTATTCAAGCTTATCTAGAGGAATTAGAGGCTTTACAATGTGAGCAAATTGATTATCGACCTCGTGTTACAGAAACTATGGATAGTATTATTGCTTTTATTTCTCTGTTACTGGAAAAAGACTATGCATATAAAAGTGGAGAAGATGTATATTTTAGAGTATCTAAAATTTCAGATTATGGATGCTTATCTAAGCAAAATTTAGAAGCCTTAGATTATGGCAAACGAATCGATGTAGCAGATACAAAAGAAAATCCTTTTGATTTTGTGTTATGGAAAAAAACAAATGAAGGAATTACTTGGGATGCTCCATTTGGTACTGGTAGACCTGGATGGCATACAGAGTGTGTTGTTATGATTCATAATATATTTAATGGAAAAATAGACATTCATGGAGGAGGAGTTGATTTGAAATTTCCTCATCATGAAAACGAAATGGCACAAAGTAAAGCAGCATGGAACCATAATCTAGCCAACTATTGGATGCATAATGGTCATATTATGGTAGAAGGCGAAAAGATGAGTAAAAGTTTAAATAACTTTATTCTTGCCAAAGACTTACGTAAAGATTATCCAAGTAATGCTATCCGCTTAGCTTTCTTAAAAAATCAATATCGGGCTCCTCTTGACTTAACAAAAACTACATTTTCGGAATGTGTAACCATTAACGATAAAATATACAATGCTTTAAAACAAGCGAATATAAATATTCAAATGGATAACATATCAGTTGGAAATTTAAAAAAAGATAAAAAAATAGAGGAAATCATGGATAATGATTTTAATACACCTAATTTAATTACTTATCTTTTAGACTTAATAAAAGAATTAAATACAAGTATAAGAAACAACACAGATATATCACAAACTTATGATAAAATTATTCTTATCAATTCCATACTAGGGTTAGAATATGAATTGAAAGAATTTAGTGATAAAGATAAAGAACTATACCAAGAGTGGTTAACAGCTCGTGAGAATAAAGATTTTCAAAAAGCTGATACTATAAGAGAACAACTTGTATCATTAAATATATTGTAGAGGTTAATTATGGATTTTA
>CATOJL010000112.1 GCA_951800155.1 uncultured Bacilli bacterium
CCAATAAACCCCATAATGATAAGTTCCTTGGCCTTTTCTTCACTGATTCCTTTACTCATTAAATAAAATAGTTTCTCTCTACTAATACGCGAAACGGTGGCTTCATGATTCAAAATAGAAGTTTCATTCGCACAAATATTCGTAGGAATTGTATCACTTTTTGACTCTTCATCTAAAATAATCGTATCACATTTTATGGTAGCATGCGCACATTCTGCATTTTCCGCTATTTTCACCAGTCCTCGGTAAGTAGCGTTTCCCCCATTGGAGGCAATACTTTTACTAATAATATTACTCGTTGTATGAGGCGCTAAATGAATCATTTTAGCCCCTGTATCTTGTACTTGAGCTTCTCTTGCAAAAGCAATACTAATACAATTTCCTTTCGCATAAGGGCCATTTAAAATACAAGCTGGATATTTCATATTGGTTTTTGACCCAATATTTCCATCAATCCATTCCATCAATCCCCCTTCTTCTACAATAGCTCTTTTTGTCACTAAATTGTAGACATCACTAGACCAATTTTGAATCGTTGTATATCTGCATTTAGCATTTTTTAACACATAAATTTCCACAACTGCAGCATGTAGAGAATCACTTGTATAAGTAGGCGCTGTGCAACCTTCCATATAATGAAGTTCAGACCCTTCATCAACAATAATTATGGTTCTTTCAAATTGACCCATGTTTTTTGTATTGATTCGAAAATAGCTTTGTAAAGGACGATCCAGTTTTGTATGAGGTGGTACATAAATAAAAGTTCCTCCACTCCATACAGCGCCATTTAAAGCTGTATACTTATTCTCATCATAAGATACAAGATGATTAAAATATTTTTGAAATAAGTCTGGATACTCCCTTAAAGCTGTATCTGTATCACAAAAAATCACATTTTTTTTCTTTAATTCTTCTAGCATATTATGATATACAACTTCACTTTCAAATTGAGCTCCCACACCACCTAAATACTTTTTTTCTGCATCAATAAGACCAATAGCGTCAAATGTTTTTCGAATATTTCCTTCTACATTCTGCCAAGTAGACTCTTGTTTATCTACTATTTTTTTATAATAAGTAAATAAATCAAAGTCAATTGCTAAAGAAGGACCAAAGTTAGGATTCTTCAGTTCTTCAAACTTATGAAAAGAAGAAATACGAAAATTTGTCATCCAATTTGGTTCTTTTTTATAAGCGGAAATCTCTTTGATTTTATCCTCTGTTAGTGTATTTTTAACAATTTTCATCGTGTCACCTTCCCTATAATAGCAAAGAAAAAAGAAAGATTTTTATTTTTTTCTTTTATAGCTTTGTTGGTACCTATATTTTATCTTTTCTTTCCCAAAACAGACTATATTTTCAGTTTCCTCATAAATCGCTAACATCTTTCTTGCCTGCATCAATAACTCTTTTTGTTCCCGTTTTGACTTAAACGTATAATCATCTACTGTATATACGTAAGGTTCCCCTATCTCGGGAACGTAGGAAACTACCCCATCCTCATTTGGGCATAGTACTTCATAAACTTGATTTCTTTTAATATCTAGAAAATGATCTCCTCTCAAAATACCAATAGCTATATAGCCATACTCTTCTGGTATCGCTTTTACATAACCATCATAAGATGAGATTTTTCTTTTAAAAGTAAGAACAAGTGCTTTTTGTATCTCACTATGTAGAATCTCCATTCTTTTTTACCTCCTGAATTACTTTTTCCATTCCCCACCAAGGAAGAAGGGCACATTTTTTTCGACTTGGTTGTTTGGCAACATCCTCATAAACTATAGCTTCTTCTAAAATGTTTTCATCATACTCTTTTTCATTAATCATATTGGTGAATTGCTCTAGGGCCACTTCCACTTCTTCTACTGATCTTCCAACAAGTGTATCCAACATGATGGATGCTGAACTCGTACAAATGGCACAAGCTTCTCCATCAAAACGAGCATCAATGACTTTTCCACCTTCTATTTTAACCATTAAATCAATTTCATCAATACAAGATTCATTGTTTGTATTAACTTTTATATACGCATCATCTAGAATGAGTCCTTTATTTTTAGGATGTTCATAATGTTGCAAAATAATTTCCCGCCTCAAATTTGCTTCCACATACATCACCTAAATTTATTTTAACAAATTTATACTTCTTAGTAAATCTTTTTTCTTTTGAATTCATCGATAGTATCAAATACATTATAAAAAAAAGGAAACTATTTCGTTTCCACGATAAGTTTGATAGCTGTTCTCTCTTCGCCATCAATAACAATATCCGTAAAAGCAGGAATACAAACTAAGTTTTTTCCGCTTGGCGCTACAAACCCTCTAGCAATGGCAATTGCCTTAATTGCTTGATTTAAGGCTCCAGCACCAATTGCTTGAATTTCTACAGTATCCTTTTCTCTAAATAAATTAGCAAGTGCTCCTGCAACCGAATTTGGATTTGATTTTGCTCCAACTTTAAGTGTTTCCATATTTTTCCTCCTTTATCTACAGTTAAATATATGAGGGAGATTCTAAAATATGAAACAAAATCTCAAAATTTTTTCCACATACAAAAAAGAATGTATTTCACATTCTTAATTCTCGCTTTTTTCTAGTTTATTTAATACTTCTTTTGTAATAACAATCGCTTTCTCTCGAATAGAAGCTGCTGCGTTTTCTAAAATAGGTGTTCCCTTTTCAATCGCATATTCAACAAGTTCTTCTGCTTTTTTTTCAATGTTTTTTGCCTTTTGTTTCGCAATTTTAAATACTTTTTCCTTATCTAAGTCTTCTAATTCTTGTTTGATCTCAGCAATTTTATTTTCAATGTTTTCTTTGACTTCTTGCTTATCTATATTTTTTACTTTCTCGAGCATTTCATCAATTTTCTCTTTTAATTCACGTCTTGTGTCACTGCCTTTTTTAGGAGCAAACAATACACCTAGACCAGCACCAATAGCAACACCTGCTAATAACTTCCCATATCCTTTTTTCTTACTCATCCTCTTTCGCCTCTTTCTTTCTTTTTCGAGTAAATAAGTTCAAAATTCCACTAGAGAAAATCGATCCTATCTTCCCAGTCACTTGTGTCATCACTTCTGTAGTATAATCAATTATCTCAAAAATGCCATTTAATTTTTTTATTTTTCCTTCTAAATCATCTATGACTGCATCCACCTTTTTTAGGGTTTTTATCCCTCTTACCGTGAAAATAATGAGTGCAATTAAAAGAACAATTGCCAGTACATAGATTATGATTTGAAGTACAGAATCTGCACACTCTATATACATTATCCCTCATCCCTCTTTTCATACATCGAATCAATTAAATCAAACAAATCTCCATTTTCCAAATCTTGTGGCTTATCCTCTGGTAAAACACTTCGTTCCACTTGTTTAAATAAGTCCGCTTTCTTAGTATTCCCTACTTGTTTGGAAATATCCATAGCAGAGTCCTTTTTTACTGAGTTTTCTTTAATATAAGCATCAATCTCATCTATCTTTTGTTTTTGTAACTCTAACTCTACAGTTAAATCAACAGCTTGTTCCTCCTCTGTTTGATCAAATAAATCACTATTTCTTTTTGAACGACTCAAATCTGCCTCTTCCAATTCCTTAAAAATATCAATTTCTGTTTCTGGAAATTCTACTTCTTTTTCTTTTTCTTTAAAAAATTCCCGATTATTTGAAATAAGGGTACTTTCTAAATCATCTTCTAATGTTCCAAAGGCTTTCTTTCGAACTTCATCAACATTCAAAGGTTCATTTTTCCCTTTATTTCTTACGACTTTCTCTTTTCCAGCTACAATATCTTCCTTTTTATAGTTCTTATCTAAAACACCATAGACAGGGGAAATAATTGGGGAAGGTCGAAAGTTTCTTTTCTCCTCTATCATTTTAGCAGCTTTATAAGGTTCTACTTTTGGAGGTTCTTCTTTTTTTACCTCCACTTTTTTAGGGATTTCCTTTTTTGGTAAATCTTCAAAATCCTCATCATCAAAATAAACAGGAAATTTAAACTTTTCTTCACGATTTAAAGCTGTACTATCAGAAATTGATTCTACTTTTTTGATGGATGGTTCACTTGCCACTGGCTGCGATTGTATGGATGGTGTACTTACCATCTCTCTTGGTGTTTCTCTTCTAGGTGGGGTAATTTCCACATGTTTTACTTCTTTTTTTATTGGTACTTCTTCTTCATATTCTTCTGTAAACAAGTTTTTTACTTTATCTAATAATCCCACGTTTTCACCTCATTTAATTTTCTACATATTGGACAAAATTGTCATTTTCAGCTGTTTCATCTTTTTTAAACAGATCATACTTTTCTTCTTTATTTGTAAAATATTCTTCATTTAACATTAACTCAATTACATTATCATTAAATTTAACTGTCGACAAAATATAAGAAGCGTTTAGTATGACTGTTTCTATATCTTTTTTTTGTACCTTTGCCTCTATTTTAGCATAATTATAGAAGAATTCTATCGAATAATGGTTCTCTTCTTGATTTATTTCAAGATAACCTTCCTTATTT
>CATOJL010000113.1 GCA_951800155.1 uncultured Bacilli bacterium
GGTGATAAATATGTATGAATTTAATAAAATAGAAAAAAAATGGCAAAAAAGATGGGAAGAGAAGGAAACATTTAAGGTAGAGATTGATAAGAAAAAGAAAAAATTTTATATGCTTGTTGAGTTTCCTTATCCATCAGGAGTAGGATTACATGTGGGACATGCTCGTGTATATACAGCATCAGATGTGCAGGCTCGGTTTAAAAAAGCTAGAGGATATAATGTATTATTTCCAATGGGCTGGGATGCTTTTGGTTCCCCAGCGGAGCAATATGCGATTAAAAATCACATTCATCCAAAAGAAGCAGTGCAAGAAAATATACAAGTATTTAAAGGGCAGATGAAGTCGTTAGGACTTTCGATTGATTGGTCACGTGAATTTGCAACCACAGATCCAGAGTATTATAAGTGGACACAGTGGCAATTTTTAAAATTCTATCAAGCAGGACTTGCTTATAAGGCAGAAAAGGAAATCAACTGGTGTCCAAATTGTAAAACAGGTCTTTCAAATGAAGATGCCCAAGGTGGCGTTTGTGAAAGATGTGGAACAACGACAGAGAAAAAACTAAAAAATCAGTGGGTACTTCGTATGAGTGATTATGCGGATAAACTTATTGATGGATTAAAAGATACCGAGTTTTTAGATAAGGTAAAGACAGCGCAAGTGAATTGGATTGGAAAAAGTACTGGCGCAACTGTTCAATTTCCACTAAAAGGATTGGAAGACAAATTAGAGGTTTTTACAACTCGGTGTGATACTTTATATGGGGTAACCTTCATGGTGATTTCTCCAGAACATCCTTATTTAGAGAAATATAAGGATAAAATTAAAAATATAGAACAGATAAAAAAATACCAAGAAATGGCTTGCCATAAGAGTGAAATTGAAAGAACGGATAATACAAAGGAGAAAACAGGTATTGTCGTTGATGGATTAACAGCTATCCATCCAATTACGAATGCAGAAATTCCAATATGGGTCAGTGATTATGTTCTTATCCATTATGGAACGGGAGCGATTATGGCTGTTCCTGCTCATGATGAGAGAGATTATGCTTTTGCGAAAAAATTTGCTATTTCCATTATTCCTGTTATTGAGGGAGGAAATATAGAAAAAGAAGCTTATATAGAAGATGGTATTCATATCAATTCAGGTATCTTAAATGGACTTGGAAAAGAAGAAGCTATTGCTAAAATGCTTACTTACTTAGAAGAAAATCAATTAGGAAAGAAAACAGTAAATTACAAATTACAGGATTGGATTTTCTCAAGACAAAGATTCTGGGGAGAACCTATTCCAATGATTTCTTGCCAAAAATGTGGTTGGGTACCTGTGAAGGAAGAAGACTTGCCAGTCGTTTTACCAGATGTGAGTGCTTATGAGCCAACAGAAACGGGAGAAAGTCCACTTGCTAACATAGAAGAATGGGTAAATGTGAAATGCCCTATTTGTGGAATGGATGCGAGAAGAGAAACGGATACCATGCCAAATTGGGCAGGTTCCTCATGGTACTGGTTACGATATATGGATCCAAATAATCTAAAAGAAATGGCGAGTGAGGAAGCTCTACGTTATTTTGGACAAGTGGATTTATATGATGGGGGAATGGAACATGCAACAAGGCATTTGCTTTATGCTCGTTTTTGGAATATTTTCTTAAAAGAACAAGGCCTTGTTCCTTATAGTGAACCATTCTTAAAACGAATTAGTCATGGTATGATTTTAGGACCTACTGGCGAGAAGATGAGTAAAAGCAAAGGAAATGTTGTGAATCCGAATGATATGGTACAAGAATATGGAGCAGATGCGCTTCGTACTTATGAAATGTTTATTGGAGATTATGGTAAAGATGCTGCATGGAATGAATCTGGTCTAAAGGGATGTTTTAAATTCTTAAATCGAGTTTGGAATTTACAAGAAAAAGTAAATGAAGAGGAAAAGATGACTCCAGCTTTAGAGAATATTATTCATAAAACGATTAAGAAAGTGACAGAAGATATTGAAAATTTAGATTATAATACAGCTGTGTCAGCTTTAATGATTCTATTGAATGCATATGAAAAACAAGAAAGCATTTGTAGAGAAGACTATAAAATTATGCTTCAACTCCTTAATCCTTTTGCGCCACACATCACAGAAGAACTTGCAGAAATTTTAGACTTTGGTTGTGAAATTTCTTCTATGGAATGGCCTATCTATGAAGAAGCAAAAATGTTTGAGGAAACCTTTACAATGGTAGTTCAAGTGAATGGAAAAGTAAGAGGAAAGATCGAAACAAATGCAGATACAACAGAAGAAGAAATGAAAGAAAAGGCAAAACAAATCGAAAATGTAAGAGTTTTTATAAATGGAAAGAAAATGATAAAAGAAATTGTCATTCCTAAAAAATTAGTTAATTTTGTTGTAGAGTAAGTATTTTATAAGAAAAGGGGTTTTAAATCGTGAAAAAAACAAGTATTGTTTGGATAGGAATTCTTGCTATTTTTTTAGTAATAGGCGGATTTTTGATGAATAGTTATAATCATATGGTATCTAAAAAAGAAATGGTTGAAAATGCGTCAGCTAATTTAGATGTTACACTGCAAAGAAGGGCAGATTTAATTCCCAATTTAGTCAATTCTGTAAAAGGATATATGAATCATGAAAGTGAAATTATTAAACAAGTGACAGAAGCTAGAACAAATTTAATAAATGCCCGCAATGTTTCTGAAAAATTAAAAGCAAATGATGAATTAACAAATTCTTTACAGTCTTTAATGGTTGTTGTTGAAAATTATCCTGAATTAAAATCTTCCTCTAATTTTATACAACTTTCAGATGAACTTGCAGGAACAGAAAATCGTATTGCTACCGCGAGAAGAGATTATAATACATCTGTAAATCAATATAATACAAGTATTAAAAAATTTCCAAATAGGATAATTGCTTCTTTCTTTGGTTTTGAAAAAGAAAGTTATTATGAGGCAGATGACTCTAGTACAAAGGTTCCAATTGTTGACTTTGAGTAATAAAAATCATTGTTTTAAATTTTTTCTCTTTCTCATTAGCTTTTTTATATTTCAAAAGGAAATCTTCGCTTTAGTTCAGCCTACTTCTTCCTTTTATGTAAACGATTATGCACATTTATTAAGTGAAAATACGAAAGAATATATTCAAAAAGCGAATGAAAGCTTATACCAGAAAACAGGAAGTCAAATTGTTGTTGTTACGGTACCTAATTTAGAAGGAAGTTCTTTAGAAGAGTATGCAACAGAATTGTTTCGTGCATTTAAAATAGGTGAGAAAAGTAAAAACAATGGGATTCTTCTTTTGTTAGCTTTAGAAGAAAGACAGTTTCGAGTAGAAGTTGGTTATGGATTAGAAGGAATCTTACCAGATGGCAAAACAGGACGTATACAAGATGAATATATCATCCCTTATTTAAAACAGAATAAGTGGGATGAAGGAATCCAAAATGGATTTAAGAAGATTTTAGAGGAAATTGTAAATTATTATGACATAGATTTACAAATGAATATAGATCCAACAAAGGTAGAATCTGAAAAAGGACAGTATTCTTTAGTTTTGTTTTCCTTCTTTGGCTTACCAATCATTTCTTCTTTTTTAGGTATGATTACAAAAAAGAAAAAGAAGACTTCAATCTTTCCATTTACGTATTTTTTGGGTATTTTTCTTTTTTATCTATTATGTATCAAAACCATTTTTTTTAAAAATGCAGAAACTTCCACTTATGAATACTTGTTTTTAATAGGTATTTTAATGGGAATCAATGCAATTGCTTTTCTATCTGGAAGAAGTAAGAAACATGGAAGTGTGACCTTTACTATTGGTGGAGATTCTTCTTTTGGCAGTTCTGGAGGGTTTCATGGAGGCGGAGGATCATCAGGTGGAGGAGGTTCTTCTAGACACTTTTAGAAAGAAAGTTTCCTTTTTTTAGAAGAAAAAGATGAAAAGAAAATTCATCTTTTTTCTTTGAAAATATTTTTAGTGTGATATAGCGCAAATGAAATATAGCTTATAGGAATAACGAACTATTTTGAGGTGATATATTTGGTAAAACAGAGAAGATAAGGTATATAGAACATTCAGTTAAATTCAGAATACATTATAGATGAAAAGTGAAAAACATAGAAAAACGAATAATCTCTAAGGGGGTGAGATAGTACTCTTTCTTTATTAACATTGATTTAATAAGAAGTTTAAAATAAAGTATGGAATATACTTTATTTTTTTGGGGGTGGATTACAAAAATGTGCTTGACAAAACGATGGGGGGGGGGGGTATAATGGATACAGGATATTTATAGGAAAATAGGAATGATAAAAATAGAATAGTATAATTTACGCTCTAATTGTGTATTAATGTCTCTGTTAATACTATAATATCCTAAATATATTGGAGCGTAAATTATACTATTTTATTATTTCTTTCCTTCCTTCTAGAGGAGGAGATTTTTGATGAAGAAAAATGGATTTATAGTAACAAGCTTACTTTATCCCATTTTAGTAATGGTAACTGGCATAA
>CATOJL010000114.1 GCA_951800155.1 uncultured Bacilli bacterium
TCTCTATACCTTTATCTACTTCTTTTCAATCATCTATATCTTTCTAATCTCTTTCCTCTTCCTATAACTTAGAAGAAAACAAAAAAGAATCCTTCTATATACAAAAAAAATATAGCATGTGCTATATTAATCTTTTGGATTAAAAATAAGAGATAAAAAGAAGGAAATCACAATGGCAGCAATAATTCCTGAACTCGTTAAATCAAACATACCCATAGCAAGTCCAATAATTCCATATTCATTTGCTTTTTCTAAAGCTCCATGAATAAGTAAATGGCCAAAACTTGTAATTGGAACTAAGGCACCACCCCCAGCCCACAAAACAAATTTATCATAAATACTAAATGTGTCTAAAAAGGCACCTAGAACAACAAACATGGTAGTCACATGTCCTGCTGTCAATTTTGTGTTATCCAGAATAATTTGGCCAATTAGACAAACAAAACCAGCAAATAAGAATGCATTGACATAAATCATAGGTTTACCTCCAGACTAATGGCGTGAGCGATGGCAGGAATTGTATGTTTTTCATTCACCATAGTAGGTGACATTAAGGCTCCTGTTGCAATCAATAAAATCCGTTTTAATTCTTTTTTCTTCATCTTATCAAATAAATACCCATAGGCTACAAGTGGTAGACAGGCAGGGCCTGAACCTCCTGCATAAACACTTTGGTTTTCGACATCAAAAATCATAGTGGCTGTATCATTATAATTCTTTAAGTCGATTCCATATTCAAGTTTCATAAATTCTGGTAGAATTTTTTTACCATAAATACCTAAATCTCCACTAAAAATCATGTCATAGTAGTCTAGACTTCTTCCGGTTTCTTCTAGATGTTTATAAAGAACGGAAGCACAGGCTGGTGACATAACAGCACCCATATTGTAAACATCTTTAATTCCCATATCAATTACTGTTCCAATAGTAGCAGAGTCAACTCGTATCGATGCCTTTTCACTAGAAAGATATGCACTTGCTCCCCCAGTCGTTGTAAAAGTAGTCGTTTTCTTTTTAGGTCCACCATATTCGACTGGATAACGAAATTGTTTTTCAGCCGAATTATTATGAGAAGATACAGAACAAATGGCATTTTTTATTTGTTTAGCCTCTATCATATTTGAAGCAATAATAAGCCCTTCTACACTCGTTGCGCATGCATTATAAATACCTAAATAAGGGATACCTAATCGGCTCGCAGCATAATTCGAAGAAGTTAACTGATTCATTAGATCACCTGCTATTAATACATCTATATCAAATCGTTTCTTTTTTATTTTAGCGAGCAAAATGTCTACACTTTCTTCTAAAATACGACTTTCAGCATCTTCCCATGTATTTTCTCCCATTCTTAAATCATCATAACTTTTATCAAAATAATGATGAAGTGGTCCTTTTTTTTCATAAGGTCCAGCAACAGTTGCTGTTTCATTTATATATACATTTTTATAAAAGAATGTCATATTGTCCCTCCAAATAGTAAAATCCGAATCAGTCCAAATACATAGGCAGAAACCACACCAAAGATAATAACAGAACCCGTTAGTTTAAACATACTTGCTCCAAGCCCTGTAACCATGCCCTCTTTTTTATAATCTAGGGCTGCACTCATCATCGCATGCGCAAATCCTGTAATAGGTACAAAAAGACCTGCTTTCGCAAAATGAACCCATTTATCAAAGAATTTAAAACAGGTTAATAAACAGCCAATAAAAATTAAGGTTATAATCATAAATGTTCCTGCTTCTTTTGTGGATATTTCCAAATAACTTGCATAAAATTCAACTAAGAATTGTCCTATAATCCCCATGATTCCACCAACAAGGAAAGCCATCATTCCATTAAAAAGTCGATTTTCATTTGGTTTATATTTTTTTACTAATTTTTGATATCTACTTTTTTCCATATTCTTCCTCCTACTAGTAGTATGGAAAAAAAGAGTTTTTTCATACAAAAAAAAATAGATGTTTGTCTATTTTTTAATTTTTTGACATTCTTCCTTTTTAAATAAAGAATACATTTTCTCTAAATCTGTTAGACCGAGAATATACGTTGGTTCTACTTTTATGACATCTTGATAATATAATAAAATATTATGCATGATATAGAGTGTCTTTTCATCAACAACTCCCTTTAAATAAAAAAGTTTCTCTAACAAATCATAGTAGGTAGCATCATTTACGATTTGCCTTTTCACTATGTATATAAATTCATCTTCTAAATAATATAAGGAGTTAGAACACCTTGGATATTCGAATTGAATTAATCTTTCCTTATGCATATTATATATTTCACTATGTCTGATTTCTAAATAAGAAGCATCCTCTTCACTAGCCTCCAAAATACTAAAATACTCTTGTTGGTATTTTGTGAAAAGTATATCAAATTTCTTAAAACAGTTTAAATCTAATTCTCTTGCATGTACTCTAAAAAAAGTAAACACGGGATCAAAGTCTTGTTTTTGAAGAATTTCCTTATTTACAATTTCTCTAAATTGATTATCAAATTTTTCTTTTACATCACTACAACTTACCATCTTTCTCACCTATATATAGCATACCACATTTTTTATTTTATGCAGCCCATTTTGTTTTAATTTTTTCTTTTACTTTTTTTTCAAATCGTGACACCTGTACTTGATTCATACCATAAAGATCGGCGACTTCACTTTGACTTTTTGCTTCAATAAACCTTTTTTCAATCAAATCTTTTTCTTGTGGAGATAGATTCTGTAGTTCTTCTTTAAAGGCAATCAAATCATCAATAGCCATTTCTCTTTTTGATACTACATCGGAAAGAAACATTTCCTTTTCCCCTGTTTCAATAGGTGTATCTAAACTAATTGGATTTTGAATGGCGAGTGCTTCTTCCAAAGCGGACAAAGGTATATCTAAAGATTGGGCCAATTCTTCTTTCGTTGGCTCTCGCATCAATTCTTGAAGTAGAGTATACCGTTTTGCTTCTATCTTGGCATGTAAAGTTAAAATACTTTTACTTATTTTTATTCCTTTATCTTCTCTTACTAATTTGTTCATTTCCCCCCAAATATACATATAAGCGTAGGTAGAAAATTTCACACCATATTCCTCTTTATAATTTTGATAAGCCATAGCGAGTCCGATATAACCTGATTGGTATAAATCTTCTTTATATGGATATCCTTCAAAAGAATGTGTTATGGAATAAATTAAATTACTATATTTTTCTACAAATTCATTGTTCATAAATGCCTCCTATACTTTAATAACTTCAAATGCTTCCAATTCATTTTTGATCAAATGAACATAATTAAATATACGATTTTTTCGCATCCTATCAAAAACAGGACTTTCATATAGTTCACAAAGCAAAACTTTTCCAGCATTTTTATTACACATCTCATAAACATAGAGCATACTATGAATTCCTTTTAAATCAATTTCAGTCACTTCATCAATATTAAATACAACACTACGAAGGCCACATGTTTCAATTTTTGAAATAACCTCTTTTTTAAATACTTCTATTTCTTCATTTAAAAATCTTCCCTTTAATCGTACAAATAAAATCCCCTTTCTAAATTCGGATGCAATTTCCAATAGTATCACCTCTTGCTACCTACTTTAACATACCTATTTATAAAAATATGTCGATTCAAGAATAAATTTTTAACAAGCAAAGAGAAAAAAATTTACAGAAATTTATAAATGTTTCCCCTTACATCACTGTGAATAGGTCCATGTATCGTGCTTCACCACCTAGATATAATTAATAACACAAAAAAGTGCACTTTGTGCACTTACCAAATCTTAGACTTTGTATTTTCATTTACAAATATACAAACATAAGGTTTAAAAAGATAACGATAGTTATGTAATTCTTGTTTCTTTAAATCACGAACAATAATTTTATTAATGAAATGGTTGATACTGTATTTATTAGCAAGGCGGGTAGTAAAAGAAATTCGTTTTATATCTTCTCCATGGTAAGAATGTTCCTCTTTATTTAGGGAAACAATCGTATCATAGTATTGAACTACAATTTCTACTTGATCGTCCTTTAGAGAATTATCAATTTGCATCTCATCATAATTTACATAAAGAGAATCATCAATTATAAATTCATACTTTTCTTCTTGCTTATGATATTCATCTGCCTTAAAATCGGAATGATAAGTAAAGGACCAAAGGTAATCAATTGTAAAGATACCCCCTAAAATTATCATAACAAAACTTCCTAAAAATGGCCATACCCTAATTTTTTTATTGGTAAACAAAAGGCGTGTAAAAATAGTAATGATATGTGTTATTAAGGTAAAGACTCCTAATACGAAAAGAAATGGGGCATACATTCCAATACCTTTGCTTAACAAATAGATAAGAATACATAGAATCATTGCAATGAAAAATGCAAACATAATTAACGGAATAACAAAAACAAAGAAAAGAAATAGTTTTACTAATATCAAAAGAACTTCACTTAGAGGATTTGTACGTTTTTGAACAGAAATAGGTACTGTTCCCTCTATCTTATCC
>CATOJL010000115.1 GCA_951800155.1 uncultured Bacilli bacterium
GGATTAACAGCATTCTTTAATTCTCTTTTCATTTTTCTTGTTATTCTTTGTTTCACTACTACGACCACCTTTATTATAAACATTATACTAAAAAATGATTGCGAAAAAAATTCATTCTATTTTACTGAACAGCTTCTCTTGATTTTGACTATAATGAAATATTGGGATATAATATTGTTATGCTCTGCCCAACAGATACAAATGGTTTTTACACAAATTGTGTTAGATATTCGAAAGCTAAAAGTGCAACAGGTGGAGCAGATAAAACGACTGATTCAGTAGCTTTGGCTACTGGTAGGTATGGAATTTCGACATCATCTGGTACGAAACTTGGCAGGGATCCAATAGGCTTTTTCTCTATAGGAAATAACTGTGAAGCGACTGTAAAAGGATCAGTAGGAAATGGCAAGGTTATAATGACTTTTAATAATGCTTGTTATTCTAATGGGGCACATTATAGTCCAATAGAACTTAAAGGAACATCTTATAAATTATCTGGCTATATTATTTATAAATAAAAAAGAGAAGAATAGTTTTCTTTTCTTTTTTGTTGTATAATAAAAACAGGTGATGACATGAGAAAAGTGATTATACTAGGGGGAGGCGCTTCTGGTTTAACAGCTGCCATTTGCTTAAAAAGAAGAGGCATTGATGTAACTATTTTAGAAAAAAATAAGCAAGTGGGAAAGAAGATACTTGTAACAGGAGCAGGAAAATGTAACTATTTTAATGAAGATTTTACTTCTACACATTTTATAGCAACCGCAAGTGAGTGTACTTCAAGTTTCATTACAGAGAAAAATGTGAAAAGAACAAAAGCATTTTTAGACAGTTTAGGCATTATTCCAAAAATAAAAAATGGCTACTATTATCCAAACTCTTTAAAGGCCGTAAGCATTCAAAATAGTCTTTTAACAGAATTACGAAATCTACAAGTTTCTATTTTATATGATGTCACTGTGCAGGAGATTGAGAAGAAAGAACATTTTATTTTAAAGACAACAAAAGGACAGTTTGAAACGCAAAATCTTATAGTAGCGACTGGTTCAAAAGCATATTATCATACAGAGGAACCTACTTTTTTACTCGATTCTTTAAAAAAATTAGGTCATACCATTGTACCTATTTATCCGGGACTTGTGCAGTTAAAGGCAAAAGGAGGTTATTTTAAAGAGTGGGCAGGAATTCGAACAGAAGCAAAACTGTCTTTATTTATACAAAATAGGTTAAAAAAAGAAGTCGTTGGTGAATTACAACTTACCAACTATGGAATTAGTGGCATTTGTACGATGTTACTAAGTAACCATTTAGTACCAAAATTGCAAGAAGAAAAAATAGAGATTCGAATTAACTTTTTAGAACCATTACAAATGAAAACTGTAGAAGAAGCTAGAGAGTTTTTAGAAAAAAGAAATGTTACTTTTCCCAATCGAACGATTAGTGAATTGCTAGATACTATTTTGGATTATAAGTTAACGAATGTACTTTTAAAAAGAGTTGGTCTTTCCCTTGATGCCACTTTCTCTTCATGTACTAAAGAAATAATAGATAAATTTTTGTATTCTCTAGTTTCTTTTCCATTAGAAATTATAGGATACAATTCCTTTAAAGAAGCCCAAATCTGTTTAGGTGGAGTTGATTTGAGGGAAATAGATGAGAGGACAATGGAATCAAAGAAAGTTAAGAATTTATATATGATAGGAGAGATGTTAGATATGAATGGGGATTGTGGAGGATATAACTTAGGATTTGCATGGATGAGTGGTATTTTAGCTGGAAATGGTGTTTTAAGTGATTAGAGTAAGACAAATAGAAATTCCTGTAGATGCAGTAAGTGAGGAAAGAATTAAAAAAGAGATTGCTAGAAAATTAAAAATACCTGTAACTTCTCTTTTATCTTATCAAATAAAGAAAGAATCCATTGATGCGAGAAGGAAACCAGATTTATTTTTTGTTTATGAAATGGATGTGCAAGTAAAAGAGGAGGAAGCGATTTTAAAGAAAAATAAGTCAAGGGATATATTCAAAACACCTGAAGAGGATTATCAATTTCATCCAACTGGAGAAAAGTCGCTTTCTAATAGGCCTGTCATTGTGGGAGCAGGTCCAGCAGGTCTGTTTGCTACTTATATGTTAGCTAGTGAAGGCTATCATCCCCTTTTAATTGAAAGAGGAAAGTGTGTAGAGGAAAGAAAAAAAGATGTGGAAACTTTTTGGGAAACGGGGATACTAAATCCAGAGAGTAACGTACAATTTGGAGAAGGTGGAGCTGGGACATTTTCCGATGGAAAGCTAAATACTTTGGTGAAAGATAAAGAAAATCGAGGAAGAAAAGTGTTTGAAATCTTTGTAAAACATGGCGCTCCCAAAGAGATACTTTATAAAAATAAACCACATATTGGTACAGACATCTTATTTTCTGTTATTCAAAATATGAGAAATGAAATTATAAAGATGGGAGGGGAAATTAGGTATAATACTCGTCTTACAGATTTAAACATAGTAAACAATAAACTGGAAAGTATTATAGTGAATGAGAAAGAAGTTCTAAAAACTGATATTCTTGTTTTAGCCATTGGACATAGTAGTCGGGATACCTTTTTCCTTTTGCATGATAAAAAGATAAAAATGGAACCAAAACCATTTTCTGTAGGGGTACGAATGAGTCATCCCCAAAAATGGATTGATAAAAGCCAGTATGGAGTTGAAGAACATCCTATATTGGGCGCTAGTAGTTATAAACTTACATACCATGCTAAGAATGGAAGAGGGGTTTATACTTTTTGTATGTGTCCAGGCGGTTATGTTGTCAATTCTTCTTCAGAAAAAGGCTATTTGGCTATCAATGGGATGAGTAACTATGCAAGGGATAGTAAAGTAGCCAATGCAGCCATCTTGGTGACTATTTGTCCAACAGACTTTGGTAATTCTGCTTTAGATGGTATTTTTTATCAAAAAGAATTAGAGAAAAAAGCTTATGAATTAGGATGTGGAAAAATACCCATCCAAAGATTAGAAGATTTTAAAGAAGATCGAACCTCAAAACAATTCCACTGCTCTTTTCTTTCTTTTAAAGGAGAGTATAAAAGTGCAAATTTGAATTTTCTTTTTGATGATGCTATTCAAGAATCCCTAAAAGAAGGAATTGCCGCTTTTGGAAAAAAAATAAAAGGATTTGATGATAAGGATGCTGTTTTAGCAGCTGTAGAATCAAGGACAAGTTCCCCCATTCGGATTCTAAGAAATGATGTAGGAGAAGCCAATATAGAAGGGATATATCCTTGTGGTGAGGGAGCAGGGTATGCAGGTGGTATTACCTCGGCTTCTATGGATGGAATCAAAGTCTATGAATGGATTGCTAAAAAATATACATCTTTTGAATCTAAAACATTTTAGAAGATGACAATTATGTTGTTAGAAAGAAAAAGAAGATAGAAAAGACGAGGTAAGAGATTAGAAATATGAAAAGTAGGGTGTGATACCCTGTTTTTTCTTTTGAAGGTGTGTTATAATGTTTTTAGAAAAATAAACAGAAAGGATAAAGAAATTTTGTTAAAAAACAAATTTTGATAAAAATATTTATGAGATTAAAACATATAAAAGGAGCGGAAGAAACCGTACTACATTGTGATTTTGTCATACAAGATTGTATAAATTATAAAGGAAAATTTAAAGAACTCTTTCAAAATGATCATCCAATTCATATTGAAATTGGAATGGGAAAGGGAAATTTTATTTTAAATATGGCTTTAAAGAATCCTACGATTAATTTTATTGGCATTGAAAAATATGACAGTGTTTTAGTGAAGGCGATTGCGAAGTTAGAACAAATGTCCCTTCCCAATGTACGTTTTATTCGAATGGATGCAACAGATATAGAATCCATCTTTGGGAAAGAAATTGATACCATCTACTTAAATTTTTCCGATCCATGGCCAAAAGCTAGGCATGAGAAAAGAAGATTGATGAGTGAAAATTTTCTAAAAAAATATGATTCTATTTTTAAAGAAAAAAAACGGATTGTCATGAAAACAGATAATCGTCATTTATTTGAATTTTCTATACAAAGCTTTACAACTTATGGTTACCATATTGACCATATTTCTCTAAATTTACATGAGGATAGGATTGATTCTATAGAAACAGAATATGAAAAAAAATTTTCTTCTTTAGGATATCCTATTTATTGGATAGAGGTATCTAAGTAGACATATTCTAGACATGGATAGAGATAAATTTAAAAAAAAAGGTGCGAAAGTCTTTTATTTTTGATATAATCATAACTGAGAGTGGTGGTTTATGAAAAAGTTAGCGACTCTATTACTTATTTTTTTATGCACAACGGGATGTACAGTTGTTCGAATAGACACAAAGAGCATTGATAATATAATAAGCGTTGTTTTATCAAAAGATAATACATTATATAATCGAATAGGAAAAGGGTATAAATACTATATTCCTAGAGGAGTAAATTATATCGATACAAATGC
>CATOJL010000116.1 GCA_951800155.1 uncultured Bacilli bacterium
TTTATTTGTGATGATTGTAAAATAAGAATGAGACCTGCGACTGTTGAAGCCGATTTCTAAATAACTTAAAAATTTTTTACGGATTTAATTGCCGCATTTTTTTGTTCTATCTTTTTTTATAGCAAACATTTCTTCGCTACTTTTATATTTTAATCTTCAAAAAGAACTTTCCTAGTATACAAGAAAAAATAGAAATTTTTACTATATAGTGTTTTTTCACTTTTATCTCTAAAATGAATAGGAAATAGAGTATTAGAAAAAAGGATTCTATACTAAAATCATGGAAAACTGTTTTGATAAAATGAATAAAAGCAAAACAGATGGTTGCAGAAAAAAGAAAACCTATGCTATAATAGAGGGTAGAAAATAGAGGGAAATTGTTATGAAAAAAAATACAAATATTATCTTAATTTTAATCTTAGTTCTATCCGTGATTGCAGGATATACGTTATTACAAAAAGAAACAGATTCGACAACCCTTCTTGTGATTGGAATTATGTTATTCTTATCCGTTTTGGTGTATGTGATTAGTTTAGTGAAGAATTTGAAAAATGCCAGTGAACTCAAATATCGTGACAAATTATTCCATTCTTTGGTTCAAAATTCAGATACAATTTATTTAATGTATGAACCAACGAAAGAAGAAATTATTTATATTACTAAAAATGTAGAAGAAGTATTAGGACTGAAAGATTTAGATTATGAAAAAAGAGTGCCAACCTTAGTAAAAGAAATTTTACACATTCCAATTATTGCTGATGAATTAAGAACATGGAACAAAAAAACAGAATTTGTGAGTGGTATGGTTGCGTATCATAATGCAATATATAACCATACACGTTGGATCAAAATAAAAATTTATCCATATAAAGATAAAAAAATGTCTTATCATGTGATTCTCATCTCGGATGTTACAAAGGAACATGATAGACAACATTTGCTCGTTAGACAAGCGGCAGATATAAAATCAAGAGAACAAAAATTAAATCAAATTACAGCTTCCTCTTATGATGTAGAAATGACACTCGAAATTGGAACAGGTGTATTTCAACTTAAAAATTTAAAAGAAGAAAATAACTATTTTGGAGAAAACCGGACAGGAAATACAGAGGTAGAACTGAATAAAATTATTGAAACCTATGTGTATGAAGAAGATCAAGCTTCTGTTTTCGAAGAAGTAGAAAAAAATAAAAGCATTCGTGAAAAATTAGAAGACAACAAAGAGATAGAACCTACAAGTATTCAATATCGTTTAAAAAATAGGGAAGTAGAAACTTGGTTAGAGAGTACTTTATTTTATACAAAAAGTAAAAATGGAGTTTTTGTTACTGTTCTTACAAAAGATGTTACAGAAAACGCAGAATATGTAAAAAAGCAAAATACGCTTCTTCAAAAAGCATTAGAAGAGGCAGAACAAGCCAATAATGCAAAGTCAGAATTTTTGGCAATTATGTCCCATGAAATTCGTTCTCCTATGCATGTTATTATTGGACTTTCCGAATCTGCTTTAACGGAAGAAATGGGACAGGATTTAAAAGAAGATATTGAAAACATTAATACGACCAGCAATAATCTTTTAGATGTTATTGATGGTTTATTAGACATCTCTAAGATTGAAACTGGCAAAATGGAAGTAAGTGAAAAAGAGTATGATTTAGGAATTTTTGTAAAAGAGTTAGAAAATTTTACAAAAGAAAAAATTGGACTTAAAGAAATTCAATTCGAAACAGCAATCGATCCAACAATACCATCTGTTTTTTATGGTGATTTGGCCAAAATACGACAAATTCTACAAAATATATTAACAAATGCAACCCAATATACAGAAAGAGGCTCAATTATTCTTTCAGTTAAATGGAAAGGAACGAAAGAAAATGGAAATCTCATTTTCCAAGTAACAGATACTGGAATAGGAATGGATGAAGAAGAATTGAAAATAATCTTCGATGAAAATGCAAAACGAAGTGATAAAAATGGGTATGTCGCAGGGATGGGTTTATATATTTCTAAAAAGTATATTGACTTATTAAATGGAAAAATGGAAGCAGAAAGTACATTAGGAAAAGGCTCTAGCTTTACGATAACCATTGGACAAAAAGTAATCAATGAAAAGGAAATTGGAGATATTTATGCTCATACTACCATTAAAAAGAACGTCAATGCTTTTGATGCATCCAACAAACGAATTTTAATTGTAGATGATGATACATTAAATATTAAAGTGGCTATGCGTCTTTTAAAACCTTATGGTGTTAGTATAGCAAGTGTTAAGAGTGGACAGGAATGCATCAATTTATTAAAAGAAGATGCTCACTTTGATTTAATTTTATTAGATCAAATGATGCCCTTGATGAGTGGAACAGAAACGCTTCACCATTTAAGAGATGAAAATATTGATATAAAAGCTGTTATGCTTACTGCAGATGCAATGATAGGAAAAAAAGAATTATATTTGAAAGCTGGATTTGATGATTATTTATCAAAACCAATTAATACAGAGGAATTAAATCGTGTACTTAGAAAATTTTTAAAAGAAGAGGATTAACTATCCTTTTTTAATTTTAAAAATTTGAAAAAAAGATTTACAGATTTATATATTTTCTTGTATAATAAACAGTATATAAAAAAAGAAATTTTGCGATAAAAGATTATGCTTGCTATAAAATGCAATACCATATAACAAAAAACATCTTCTTTTTCAAACAGAAGAAAAATATGTGTGAAATAAATCGCAGAATTTATTCGAGTTTGGATGATACTGTATAGGAGTTACAAAATAATAAAGGAAAATATAAACCGTTCGTTTTAGTAAAAAAATGTAGATATAAATGAGGTTTATATTGAATTAATGAAATAGGGGGGGATTTTTTATGAATGAAATGAAACATAGCTACACATTAGATATTTATAAGGATAAGCATTGGGAAAGTCTTGTAAAAGAGGAAGAAGATATTCGGCAAGTGGATATAGCTTTTTATAAACTTACAGCTCTTCCGTATCAAGTACAACTACGCGTTTTAAAAGATGGAAATGTATGGCATTTTTTCAATAATTCAGATTATCACTATTTATATTGGAAAAACGTATGTGTAAAACAAAAAGGACCTACGTTTAATCCAGAAAAAATTTATGGAAAAAAATTAAGAAAAACAAAAAATAGGTGATTTTGTTTTACAAAATTTAAGAAACAAATATGATTTTTGAAAATAGGTAAATACCTATTTTTTTCGTTTATTTTTGTTTTTATTTTTTGAAAAAATGAATTCTATCTCTTTTCACATGAATACTTTTAAATGAATAAGATTATTCCCTCCTCTTTACAGACAATGTTTGACAATATTTGACAAAATGGATAAAAATAGGTAAAATATAGACATTTCATGAAAGAGGGGAAAGAAAAAATGAAATTTGCTATTAAATTTTGTGATATACAAAATGATCTAGAGAATTTAAAAAATATTTTAAACGATGCACAAAGTGATATTGTAGAGATATTTATTATTTTTGATGAAGTAAAAAAGACATTCCTAACTGATACGAAAAAAAAGGAAAAATATGTGAATAAGTGTAGAAAAATTCTTCAAAAACTTCATTTTCCTTTTGATCATATTTTATTAACTGATCAAGACAATTTCGTAGAATTATGTGAACGAAATCATATAGATGTTGTTTTTCTTCGTGAAAAAAAGGAAATAGAAGCTTTTCAAGATAACAAATATATGGTGGCAATGGATATATCCAATCACGAAGTTTTTCAACTAAAACTAAGAGAATATATAGAGTATTGGAATAGTCCGCTTATCCCAATAGAAGTCATGCCTTCCGATTCTCCATCTAAAGATAAAATTTGGAAAAAACATTATACAAGAAAACAGGCCAAAGATTTAGAACGTTTTTCAAATGAAAAAAAATCCATGTTTGCTCATATTGTGGACAACAATCAAGATTTTTTGTATAGCACAGCTATAGAAATTTGTGATACAGATACAAAAATCACTTATGAAGAACTAATTCAAAATGTATCTATATATAAACAAGCTTTTTTACAAGATGGAATACAACAAGAAGATGTAGTAATGATTGCTTGTCCCAATGTTCCTGCAAGTATATATTCCTTTTTTGCCCTTCAAGAGATAGGGGCTATACCGAGTATGGTTCATATTTTTACAAAAAAGAGTTTGATGCATCAATATTTTGTGTCCGAAAAATGTAGAGCTGTGGTTATGATTGGAATGGAAGAAGTTTATAAAAATGTAAAAGAAGCGATTAAGGGAACAAATGTAAAACGTGTCATTTCTGTTCCTTTAACAGATTCATTATCTTTAAAATATAAACTAGGGCTTCATCTTGTTAATTCTAAGCTTGGAAAATTCATAATCAATCTTTCAAAAACGAAAGGAAAATATAAGCTAGAAAGGAATAGTCCTTACACAAAAGCAGTTAAAAATGTAACGACACAGCTTTTCAGTGATTTTCAAAATAC
>CATOJL010000117.1 GCA_951800155.1 uncultured Bacilli bacterium
GAATTATTCCGATTATCTCCTATTACCAAATATTTACCATCTGGAATGATACTATCTCCTAATAAGATGGTATCAAAATCAGAAAAGCGAATATCTTTTGGCAAAAAGTCTTCTTCAATTTCCACATCATTGACATATAAATGGCTATCCTTATATGCAATATGTTCTCCAGGTAACCCAATAATTCGTTTGATCAATTTAGAGGAATCACGATTTAAAACCACAATATCAAATCTTTTATAGGATGTATCATACTTTTTTAATAATAAAATCTCTCCATCAGATAATGTAGGCACCATAGAAGAACCTTGCACCCGGACAGGGGTAATAAGATACGTTCGGATTAAAATAACAATGGATATAATAATAAGGTATGGTATAATTTCTCTAATTATTGCTTTCATATTTGAAAAATAAGACAGGTTATGCTGCCTTATTTACTGTATTGTCTCTTCTTTCCTTTATTTTTGGTTGTGTTTTAAGATCTCTTAAATAATGTAGTTTTGCTCTTCTTACCATACCTTTACGAACAACCGTAACACCCTTAATTTTAGGGGAATTTACAGGAAAAACTCTCTCTACACCAATTCCTTGCGAAAATTTTCTAACGGTAAACGTCTTACTTACGCCACCACCCTTAATTTCGGTAACAATACCTTCAAATGCTTGAATTCTCTCTCTTTTACCCTCAACAATGTTTACATCAACACGAACGGTATCTCCAACACGGAACTCAGGCAAATCTGTTCTTATTTGACTTTGAATAACTTTATCAAGAACACGCACTAGATTCACTCTCCTTCTTTTATTACAGTAATCATATATTACAAAATCAGCGGATTACTTGTACTAGTTTATCACTTTCTTTTAAAAAATGCAAGTCCTAGCGACTTTTTCCTTTTGTTTCTTCGAATTCATATCCATTTTCCATTCTAAATGGTATCTTTTGGGCTTCCTTACGGATAGAAGAAACAAGCTTTATTTTTATCTCATGTTCCAACATAGAAATTTTTTGTAAAAGTAAATTTGCATATTTTTCATCTAAATATTTATAATACTTATATTCAATAATTGATTTATAATGCGTTAAATCATCTAAGGCAAGATGGAGATTACTTGGATTTTCTTCATCATCACTTTCTATCAAAGAAATAATATACTTTAAAAAATAATCTAACTTTCGTTTTGTTTTTTTTCTAAGAATTTTCTCAATATATGCTTGATTGACTACAGTCATGGAACAAACCTTAAGGGCCTCTTCCTTTTGTTGATTTTTAGGTTTAATTTTAAATCCTTCTATTGTTTTCCCACTTAAATTAGTCACTTTTCCATTGTACTTACATTTCTTATAAATTTGCTTTTCCATCAACAACAACCCCACTTTCTAGTAAGTCTGGTCTTTTCAATCTCGTTTTTTCCACTCTTTTTTCTTGTCTAAATTTTTCGATTTCTGCATGATTTCCGCTTAGCAGAACAGGTGGAACTGGATAACCCATAAATTCTTTTGGCTTTGTATAAACAGGATAATCCAGTAAGTGATCCGAAAATGATTCTTTTATTCTGGATTCTTTTAAAATAACCCCATCTAGTAATCTTACAATACTATCTGTAATAGCCATAGCTGGAATTTCTCCCCCTGTTAAAATAAAATCCCCTATACTTATTTCCATATCAACAAAATTTAAAATTCTTTCATCAAATCCCTCGTAATGTCCACATACTAAAATAATATGTTTATGCTGTGTTAAAGTAGAGGCCTGTCTTTGATGAAACGTTTCCCCTTGGGGCGTCATTAAGATTACCTTGGTATCTTCCCTTTTTAAAGCTTGAATGGCATCATATAATACATCAACACGAAGGACCATCCCTGCTCCTCCACCAAATCCATAGTCATCTACCTTTTTGTGTGGATCTTTCGAATAATCGCGAATATTTATAATTCGAATTTTTACCTTTTCAGTTGCTATTGCTCGTTTAATAATTGAATTCGTTAAAAAACCTTCAAACATAGATGGAAAAAGTGTTAATATATCAATTTTCATCAAACAAACCTTCTATCTCATGAATCCAAACCTGTTTTTTTTCTTTTATTACCTTATCAATAAAGGTAGGAATAAGAGGAACATAATAACTTTTTCCCCTTAAAGAAACCTCTAAATAATTATAAGCAACTCCTTTTAAAATAGAAATAACCTTTCCTCTATTTCCTTTATCAGAATAGACTTCCATATTCACATAATCACTTTCTAATAAAAGGGTAGCATCAATCTCATTCCGGTTGATATAAACCGATTTTCCTTTTAAAAAAAGCACATCGTCTATATTCGTAAATCCTTCAAAGGTAACCATATCATAGTTTTTATGCTTTCTATAGGTTTTGATTTGATAAGATTTTTCTTCTATATACAAATTAAAATTGGGTTTAAAAATTTCTTCCTTATGAGAGAAGGAAGATAAAATTCTAAGTTCACCCTTTAATCCATGTGTATTTACAATATCACCAATATAAACAAAATCCATAGTTCACCTACTTATCTAACTCATACAAAATAATACTAGTTGCTACCCCTACATTTAAACTTTCACATACAGCAGACATAGAAATAGAAATAAATGCATCACAAAAATCTTGTGTTTCTTCTTTTAGTCCATTTCCTTCATTCCCCACTATTATAGCAAACTTATTCTTTTTTTCAAGCATTCTTAATGGATTTCCATAAGTTACCTTTGTTCCATAAATAGAATATCCTTCTTGTTTTAAAAAAGGGAGTATTTCTTTTAAGTTTCTTCGAATGATATTCATATGAAAAAGTAAACCTTGTGTAGAACGAACAACTTTTGTATTATATAAATCAACGGTATCCGTACTTAAAAGAATAGTATCTATATGAAAAGCAACCGCACTCCTTATAATTGTTCCTAAATTTCCAGGATCTTGAATACCATCTAAAATTAAAATACGATTTCCTAAGTGTTTTTCTTCTAACTTTCGACAAACACCCATGATTGGGTAAGGCGTTTCTAGTTGTGTTAATGCGGATAAAATCTCTTTTGTCACATATAGGGTATCCACTGGAATGGGAAAAAGAGTATCACTCTCTAAAATCAATTGTTCTAAATATCCCTTTTTATAAGCCTCTAAAACGAGATGTTCTCCTTCTACTAAAAAAAGATTTTCCTTATCTCGATATTTCTTCTGTTGTAATTTTTTTAATTCTTTTATTTTTGGATTCTCTAAACTTGTATATACCATCGGTATCACCTACTACTATTTTACCGAAAAACAGAAAAAAGGTCAAAGAAAAAGAATGGAATCGCTAAATATTTGTTTCTTATCCATTCTTATCTTTATATTCCTAAAGTCCATGGTGATTCCTCTGTTCCATTTCCTCCTGTTATTTTTAATGTTGACTTAAGTACTACAATAGGGCGTATATCGCTTGAAGCTCCTTCTAAAATATTTGGCATACCCTGTAGATTAGGTGTTGACGTACAATAAAATGCATCAACAGAGATAGAATCTCCTACAAGATTCGTATGAAACTTATAAGTATCTGGGTTTGTTGTTCGAAAATCAACCTCATACAATTGCCCAACAAATTCATGGTAATATACTCCGGAACTGCCACATTTCGATGCTATCCAATAAGCAGAACTTCTAAAACTGCCATTTTTTGGCGGTACTATTAAAAAACCCATAGCTCTTTTGATAAGTCTTAAATCACCATATCCCACATGTCTTGAACCGACTGTGATTCCGTCTGTTTCATAAGAGCTAGCAACTTGATTCAATACATTTATATAATTTTCATATCCTATCTCTTTCTTAAAGCCAACTTCAGCCCCACTACTATAATTTGCTACCACATCTACTGTTCCATCTTCATTAACCTTAATTACTCTCCATATGTCTACATTATCTGGATGAATGGTGATGTCTTTATCATAACCTGTATCTTTCGCCAAAACCGTATAAGATGTTTTAACAGGAGTATACCTTACATAATCCCCCCTCATTAATTTATTTCCTAATAAAGGAAGCTTCATACCTACTATTTTTTCTCCATTCACCCATGCTATTTTTCCTTTATCTATATTTTCAGGTTTTGCATCTCCAGGTGTTTGGCTTGTCAATGTAGGAATTGTAAGTGTTCCTGTTACTTTCTTTCCTCCTACTAACGCTGTTTTCCCACTTAAGATTTGTCCTGCACTTGCATTCCCATAATTCGCTTTATTATATAGATCATTTAATGCTCCTTCTACCGTTGTTTGATTATTTTTACTATAACTGACTCCATTCGATGGTGGATTACTACTCGCTGCATTTGTTCCTACTATTGCTATAATCATTCCGAGTAAAATCACTTCGATTCCTATCATCACTTTATGTTTCTTACCCTCTTCCATTACTTCTCCTCCTTCTTTATTTTCCTATATATCCATTATACCC
>CATOJL010000118.1 GCA_951800155.1 uncultured Bacilli bacterium
GGCTACCCCCCTAGCCACGACACGGCTACCCCCCTAGCCACGACACGGCTACCCCCCTAGCCACGACACGGCTACTAACTATATCTAATTAAACTAAAATTATTTGAATAACAATCAATCTATCAATTTATTTTTTTGAGTGATTGAATGATTGAATAAAAGAAAAATATTCTGCTTGAAAAATATTATTTTTCATGTTATCATATTTTTTACAGTAATTTTAGAAAGGTAAGATGTATTATGAATGATGAACGAAAAATAATATCTATCAGAGTTGAACCAGAATTACATAAACAATTAAAAATGATTGCTGTTCTGGAAAGCACTACATTGCAAGATTATATCGTTGGATTAATTAAACAAGATATGGAACATTATGAAAAAAGAATAAAGAAAGGTTAAATTATGCCAAGAAAAAAAATTAAACTTAATACAAATCAGCGTCCTTTTATTATGGTATATCATGATTTTCTGGAAAGTGAGATATTAGATAATCCATATCAGATTACTTTATACATATGCCTTAAAAAATTTGCAGATGAGAACAATCAATGTTTTCCCAGTTTAAAACGGCTTGCAAAGTTAACAAAAATGAGTATTAGTAAAGTAAAAACTACGCTTAATGAATTAGAGAAAAAAGGAGTAATTGTTAAAGAAAACCGAATGAAAACAAATGGAGGCACAACAAGCAATTTATATACATTAAATGATTATCCCGAAATCTGGAATGCGAAAATTACTGGAAGTGTAAATGAAAAGATAGATATAGATGAACTTCGACTTTTTGAATTAGCAAAGAAAAAGGGGTATATACTGATAAAAGAAAAAGGGCTTGATTCTGAACCGACCAAAGCGCAGAATCAAGTCCAACAATCAAATAAATCAAGTCAACCTGATAATACAATAGATTTTCAGGAAAGTCAAGACTTAGAAAAATATACTTTAAACCAAATTAAGGAAATTTTCGGCTATGATACCATGCTTTATGATAATCCCTACGAGAAGCAGCATATTGATTCTGTAATGGATATACTACATACAACCATGAACACAAATAAAACTACTATCAGGATTGCTGGAACGGACAAGCCCACAATGGTAGTTATTGGAAAACTGATGAAACTAAATAATGAATCTATCATGTATGCTATCAAGAAGTTTAAAGAGCAGACAGAATGGATTAAGAATCCAACTTCCTACATGCTGACAATACTTTACATGGCACCGGAGCAGTTTCAGTTAGACATTACAAATCAGGTGCAGCATGACTTTTTTTAAAAATTATTTTGGTCACCATGTCAATAATATACTTACCAAAACAGATATTTTACTTACCAAAACAGATAATACTTCCACCAAAACAGATAATACTTCCACCAAATAACCCTGTAATCCTTATTTTATAAAGGCTCCCAGCTCCCTAAAAGGTATTTAAAAAGATTATAAAAAGATATTTAAAAGAGCGTAAAAAGAATACCGCCCCTAAAAACACCAAACAATTATTTTAAAAATAATAGTCGGCGACTAGCCTCAGTTTGGTCAGCCGTAAATGACAAGAAAGCCCCAGAAGTTAACACCTTCGGGGCTTTTGTTTTGTTGCCTATTGTGAAATATTCATATCGTTTTATCTACTCGCATTATAGCATACGCAATCTTTGTTTACAAGATGTGTTCCAAATTTCAGATATAAATCTGTTGCATAAAAAGAGAACTACTCTCGTTATTGAATGACTCTCTTATTTTTGTAACATTATTTCCGGCAACTATGTTTGTAGAAACAATAAGTAGAATAATTTTATTATGATGAATTTTTTATTTATTAAAATATATAAAAATATGTATTTGATTATAGACTAATTAAATTGCGTCTCCATATTTATCTACTAAATATCCTCTTGCTACATATCCTGTTTTTCCATTATATGTAACTTTGTACCAGTTAGGTAATAGGGATAAAATTTTAACTTTTGTTCCTTCAGGAATTGCGTCCAATCTTGCAGAACTTGTGCTTGTAGATTTTCTAAGAATAACACCAACTCCATCATGAGTAGTTACCCAGCCATATTGAACAGCCTTCGTATTAAGAGTTTGAGCTATACTTATATTGTTTTGTTGCACATTAGTTGCATATGTATTTACAGATGGAGTTATTGTTGCACAAAGAGTTGCTGCTACGGCTAATCCTGTAATTTTTAATGTTAAATTTTTCATGTAAGTTTTCTCCTTAATTTTTGTAATTAATAAATTCTTATGTTTCTACATATATAATATTATTATATTATAAAATAATCTGTTTGTAAAGTATATAATTTTATTTTATTAAAAATATTTTTACATTTTGTGAAAATTTTCTTTAATTGTTTTTATTCATAAACTGAACTTATCAGCATAACTTTTTAACGAATTGACTAAAATCTAATAGTTTCAAAACTGTAAAAAGGTAAGGTTTAATTTTTAATGATAGAATACAAAATCCAAAACTATCAAAAAGTTGTTTTTTCAATCTGCATATTGAAAACCAGATTTACATATGCTATAATGCCAGTAGGCAAAAAAGATAAGAAGTTCCATGTAGGACAAAAAACGAATCCCAGACTGTACCACTAATACAATCTGGGATTCTTCTTCTTTTACGGAGAAGTCAACCGTCTTGGGTTAGTTACCGATTTTATTCATCGCCATCTAACCACTTGATGATGTAGTGGCAGGCTACACCACCCACGACAGCGATTACAAAAGATAAGAAATATTCCATGAGGACACCCCCTTTCTGTTGCCAGTATAGGGGCGGTAACGTATGTATTTTATCACAGAGAAGAAGATTTGTCGAATGGAAAGAGGAAATTTGAAAAATTCCAAATAACAAACTAGGTCATTATCATTGACTTGTCAGGAGAAAAAAACCCTAACACTTTCTGTTAGGGGTATATAATATTTTTCTATCATCTTTTCAGCAGAGCTTTTTCAAGTTCATTAAAATCGTAATCATGCTGTGGGATATTATTAAAGGTATTCTTTTTCGGCTTTCTGCTTCGTTCCTTTTCTTTATCCTCCGCTATCCATTTCCTGATTGTTGATAAATTACAGCAATGGTACTGTGTGGTGCGCTTTATGTAGTCCTCTGCCATATCAGCGCCATACTCGTCAATCAGCTTGTCCTTTTCCTCCTGCGTCAATTCCTTTTGCAGTTCAGATGGTTTCGCTGCTGAAGGCTCTTTTAGTTCCAGCTTATCTAACTTTTCTGGCGTAAAAGTAAATATGTATCCAGAAACAGGCTTTCCCCTTTTATGCTCATATTTCACAGTACATTTTAAGTTTTGAAAGTAGTTTTGTAATTCTTTTAATATTGGATTTATAACCTTACTCATTACATCTCTATTAGTGTATGTTGATGGTATATCCATTTTTCCCCTAAATTCATTTAAACTAATTTCTAATTTTCCTGTGCTTTTAAATTGTTTCAACAGCCTATATAATGACTTGGAATACTTGCTATCTAATTTGATAAACTCTTTCAAATCAAAACGTGTAAAATTCTTAACAAGTTCGTTTAAAATGAACTTAAATTTTTCATTTACAACAACTGTTAATTCTTGCTTTTCCATATCAATCTCAAATGTTGGAAACAAAACGAACATTATAGTTTTGGTTTTTGTCCTTAACTTACAAGTCACCCGCATTAATTTTTCATTCATACGCTCCAAATCTGCCCTGAATTTTTGTATAGATGTTCTAGTATAGGCTGTTTTTAAGCGTAATTCTTCAAATGGTATAGTAATTTCTGTAATATCTCTATCCCTCGTACGGCTACATAATACCATTAAAAAATTAAAATCTGTTACAGTAAATCCAGTAAATTTTAAAGAGTTCATGTAATTATCGTACTTAACTATTTCATTCACTTATCTTACCTCCTATAAACTTTTAAAAACAGTATAACACTATTTAGTAGAAAATTCAATAAATTTCCACCAAAAACAGATAATACTTCCACCAAATATCGCCATATTCCTTATTTTATAAGGCCTCCCAGCCTCCTAAAAGGTATTAAAAAGATTATAAAAAGATATTTAAAAGAGCGTAAAAAGAATACCGCCCCTAAAAACACCAAACAATTATTTTAAGAATACATATGATATAGTTTTACTACTATATTTTTTCAATCTGCATATTGCAATTTGAATCAGTATATACTATAATGCCAATAGGCAAAAAAGATAAGAAGTTCCATGTAGGACAAAAAAGCGAATCCCAGACTGTACCGCTAATACAATCTGGGATTCTTCTTCTTTTTTCAGAGAAGTCAACCGTCTTGGGTTAGTTACCGATTTTATTCATCGCCATCTAACCACTTGATGATGTAGTGGCAGGCTACACCACCCACGACAGCGATTACAAAAGATAAGAAATATTCCATGAGGACA
>CATOJL010000119.1 GCA_951800155.1 uncultured Bacilli bacterium
TTAGTCAAGGGCGACTTTGGTCGTTTATCTTGACCCTTGACTAACTTTTCCTATGTACCATATTTTTACAACAAAGGTTTTCCTTTGTTGTTATCTAACTACTGACATTTTCTCGAAAATTTGACATAAAATCTACAAAATGATGGCTTTTTACAGAAATGATGGTATAATATAGGTAATTATCGAGGTAGATGTATCACATAGTATGTAACTTTAAGATGAACCTCATTGATTAAACAAAATATTAATTTCGAAAAAAGGACCACTTTATAGAGGTCCGCATCATTATTATTGATATAGTGGTTTTAGTTGATTGATCATTCGTACCTTATTTTCATAATTTGGATGAACATATCTTTCTAATGTTATTTGTACACTAGCGTGTCCTAATATTTCACTTAATGTTTTTGGATCACAACCATTTTCTATACATCGTGTAGCAAATGTATGTCTTAAAGCATGAAAACTGTAATTTTGTAAATCTAATTTTTTTAATATTTTTTTATATTGATTAAAATAAGTTCTTGTTTCTATCCATTTTTCTGTTCCAGATAGTAAATATGCATTTAATGTATTGTTTTGACTTAGTTCATGTAAGATAGGGATTAGAAAATTTGGAATAGGAATTTCTCTAATAGATGATAAAGATTTTGGATCATCTAGAATAATCATAGTTTTTTTTTTGCGTTTTTTTCTGGATTTTTGATTCTTATTAATGTTTTTTTAACTTTTATTTTTTGTTCCTTTAAATCAATGTTTTTCCATTGTAAGGCGCAAAGTTCACCTATCCGTAAACCTGTATAAAGACAAAGATAAATTCCCAAAGTTTGTGGATTTCTATTTTTTAGCAATTCCTTTTCTAATTTTGTTTGATCCTCTTTTTGGAAAATCTGGATTTCTTTTTTTGGTACTTTTGGCATAGGGAAGTTTATCTCTAAGTTTCCAAATTTTAGAATTTGTTGCAGAATGATCAAAATGTCTTTTACTGTCTTTTCTTTTAATCCTTCGTTTAACATATCTGTTATAAATGTAGTAATTTGTTCTGTGGATAGCCTCTCTTTTTTGATTTTAGCAAATCTTGGAATAATGCGAGAAGAAACGATATATTGATAATTCGAATAGGTTGATTTTTTATTTTTAATTTTAACAAAACTTAACCAACTATTTATTGTATAACCTATATAAGTTTTATCGAAAATGAGTAAGTCATTATTCTGTATCAATGTATTTATAACACGATGATAAATAGTTAAGACTTCATTTCTACTTTTTCCATAGATTGATCTATAATTGGCTGTTCCATCTGCTTTATAACCATAATGATACTGAATCTCAAATCGTCCCTCTTTTCTTTTACATATGTTCTTCTTCATAATATCTCCTTTCTCAGCCTATAGGATACATTCATTTTGAAAATAAGAAAATCATTTATAAATAAAAAAGAAACTTTATCGTTTCTTGAATGTTTCTATTTATAAATGAAAGAAGGATGTTTTCCATTCATAACTTTTAAGAACTAATTATTTACACTTTGATGTACTGCTTCTGTTTCATTCACGATGGCTTCAAAGGTATATCCATTTTCAAGCCCATATTTAATAATATCCTCTATAGCTAATGAAGTATGTTTTTTAATATCATGCATTAATACAACATTACTACAGTTCTTCTTTAATCTTGATACAACATTATTATATTCTGTTCGGGGATTCGTAGTTCCCCCTGCATCTCCTGATGAAATATTCCAGTCATGATAAGAAAATCCTCTTTTCTCTACTTCATCGGTAAGAATACTCATAATTCCATTAAAATAGTTTCGACTCACAGTATTGGAACTTCCTCCCGGAAAACGAATGATTGTTGGGCGAATTCCAATAATACGATATACGCGATTTTGGACTTTTTCTAAATCTTGAAAATAACCATCCACTGAAGAATAAACTGTTTTATAGTTATGACTAGCGGTATGAAGAGCAACTGTATGGCCTTCTTCATACTCCCTTTTGATTAAAGAATCAGGTCCAGCCATGGTAACAAAGAATGTTGCTTTTACATTATATTTTTTTAATACATCTAAAATAACAGGTGTATAAGTCGCATGTGGGCCATCATCAAATGTTAAGTAAATGACTCCTGCTTTTCCTACACAGTTGCTTCCTTTTGATGGATTGCGAACAATTACTGTTCTAGTCACTGAAGATACATTCCCGCTTGCATCAGCAACAGTATATGTTTTTTTATAGCTCCCTACTTTTAGTGTATTTACCGTTCCTGTAATTTTTACCTTGTCTGTTAGGTTCTTAGTACAATTGTCCTCTACTGTATAGCCTTCCTCTTTATAAGGTGTATTGAGATTGAGATAGACTGTATTCTTTCCCTTTAATTGAATTTTTGGCTTTTCTGTATCTTCTTTTTTTATCTTTCTTTTTATTTCTGTCTTATTTTCGGAAGAATCACTCACCTTATATAAAATGCCATCCTCTTCTTTAATCACTTCTACTTTATCTGTAATGTTTCCATCATAGTTGTCTATAGCTTCATACCCTTCTTCCTCATATTCTGTATTTGGACAAATCGTTTTGTCTTTTTCTCCTTTTAAAGTAATTTTTGGAGCTTCTTCATCGACAATTTCTACTGTTCTATTTTTTCTAATCGTTAAAAAACCATATGAATAAGTATATTCAATTCGATATTTTCCTATTTTTTTAAAATCAACATTATTTTTTTCTGTTACTTTCTTTTTTGTTTTTTTTCCAAATTGATATACGATAGCACCTTGCAATTGTCGCTCTTCAAATACGGGAACTTTGATATAAGAGTCACCTTCTAACTTTATTTTTGGTAAAAATAGAATGCTTATATTTAAAAGCATTTCAAAGAAGAATGCTACAGCTAAAATACAGATAAGATATTTTTTTTTCATACATACACCTAACTTCTCATATTATTTATTATAACATTTTTTTCAAAAATAAAAATAGTAAGAACACTATTTTAAAAATTTTGTTAAAATACGATTTAATTCTGTCTTTTCAATTGGTTTGGAAAGGTAATCATTAAATCCTAAGCTTAAATATTTTTCTCTCATTCCTGAAATAGCATTCGCAGTTAAAGCAATAACAGGTATATGAAAATTTTCTATTTCTTTTAACTTTTGAAAGGTTTCCGTTCCACTCATTTTTGGCATCATATCATCCATTAAAATAACATCATATGTTTCTTTATTCTGAATCTTTTCAATTGCTTCAAAACCATTGTCTATAGTCTCGACATCTACTTTATAGCTTTTTAGTAATCGCATAGCTACTTTTAAATTTACTTTATTATCATCGACAACAAGAATCTTTTTTCCCTCAAATGTAAGTTGTTTTGTTTCTTCCTCTTCTATTTCCATTGGTGCTTTTTCGGCTACAATTTTTTGATCAAGAGCAACCGTAAATTTTGATCCCTGTCCATATACACTTTGTACTACAATTTTACCATGCATTAAATCCACCAATTTTTTTGTGATAGCAAGTCCAAGTCCTGTTCCTTCAATCGTGATTGTTTTCTCTACCTCTAAACGATCAAATTTTGTAAATAGGTTATCTATTTTCTCAGGTTTAATTCCAATACCAGAGTCCTCTACAGAAATAATGAGTCTACAAATATCATCTTTGATAACAGAGGAAATCTTAAATTCAATAAAACCATCTTTTGTATATTTAGCAGCGTTAGTTAAGATATTTAAGACAATTTGTTTTAATCTTGTATGGTCACCATATAAAACCTCTGGAATACTAGGATCAAAACTTGTTCTAAATTCAATTGGTTTTTCTCCAATTCTTGTTTTTGTTAATGTAATCAATTCTTTTATGATTTTGTTTAATTGATACTCTGTATTAATAATTTCTAATTTATTTGCCTCTATTTTGGATATATCTAAAATTCCATTAACAATTTCAAGTAAATTATCAGAAGCCATTATAATATCCTTTACTTCTTCTTTGGCAGCAGTAGGGATATCTTCTTCTAATAAGGCTTGAGAAAATCCAACAATGGCATTTAATGGTGTTCGAATTTCATGAGACATATTGGATAAAAATTCTGTTTTTGCATTGTTTGCTTTCTCTGCTTGGTCACGAGCAATGTTTAATTGTTCAATTAATTTCATATCTGGATTTTCAATGGTGAAATACATAGCAAAGGTCACATAAGTAATTGTAAAAGTTATAACTAATACTTCAGGGTATACCATTTGAATAAAAGCACCTAACACCCCTAATAAAACAAAGGCTGACAATGGTAAATATTTTTTAAATTTAACAATTTTATAATTTTTAAGAATACAAAATAGCATGATAC
>CATOJL010000120.1 GCA_951800155.1 uncultured Bacilli bacterium
ATCATATATAACACCTCTCACATCTCCATATAAACAATCTATCTTTTCATTTAGATAAGGAAGAATTTCTTTCAATACATTTGGCATTAAGGAATCATCACTATTTATAAATAAAATCCAATCCCCTTCTGCTTTTAAAATTCCTTTATTCATTGCATTATATATCCCATTATCTTTTTCAGAAATATATCGAATCTCCTTATATTTTTTAATGCGAGCAATCGTATTATCCGTTGAAGCTCCATCGATGATAAGATACTCTATCTTATCATTCAACTGTGGAACAATTGATTCTATGCATCTTTGAATGGTCTGCTCGCTATTATAGCATACTGTTATTATACTAAGAATTTTCCTACTCATAATTTCAACACATCCCTTACCATTCTTTCCCTAACATCCTTTTCATTGCAGTTATAATCCAATATTGATTAAAATAGATACATACAATCATTATCTTTTTTATGGTTGGAATATAATGATTTTTCAATATAGTTCTCATGTTCTTATGAAATATCTTTTTTATTTCTTTATACTCTTTTTTATATTCTACAAAATTATCCGAACCTTTTATTTTTTGTAAAATGGAAGTGATTGCTAAAAAATAATAAGACTCACTTTTCTTTGCTAAAGCTGGGTATTTCTTGCATATAAATTCATGGATTTCTTTAGAAAAATAAAGAGAATCAAAGTGTTCACTGTGAAATTTTTTATGCATAAAACTTTCATTATGCATTACATAATGATACCCTACATAGGAAATATGCACTATTTTTTCAGATGCAGCAAAAAGTTTATAAATTGTTCCCATATCTTCATAACGTCTTTTAATCGGATAGCGAATACTAGCAAATAGATGGCTTCCATAAATTTTAGCACATGGTCCTGTATCAATCTGGTCAAATAACAACATTCGACCTAAAATCTGCTCTCCATTTTCACAAAACTCTGACCCATTATTTTGGATTTTTCTCTTCTTCTTAGTTTCTATAAATTGGGCACAACAGGCAATATCTGCATCATATTTTAAAACAGCACAATACAATTTCTCAATCATATCTTCTTCAATATAATCATCAGCATCTACAAATACAATATACCTTCCTATGGAACGATCAATCCCCTTATTTCTCGCTTCACTAACTCCACCATTCTCTTTATGAATGACTAAAATTCTACTATCCTTTTGCGCATAAATATCACATATTTCTCCACATCGATCAGAAGAACCATCATCTATTAAAATAATTTCTAAATTTGTATAGGTTTGTTTAATAATACTATCAAGACATTTTTTTAAATATTTCTCTACATTATAAATAGGTACAATCACTGACACTAACTCATTGCTTTTCATCTTTTTTCTCCCCAAACAACCAAATAATATAAACAATTTGAATAATCACTGGTAAATACAAGAACATGTTACTAAAAAATAATAGTAAAATATTATGTATATATACAGCATAGATCAATTGAATTCCTTCTAAAGCCGACATGGAAACTCTTTTAAATAAGAAAGAACCTAAAAGGGCTAAGAATATCCCATATCCTATTATACCATATATTCCAAAATCTAAATATATCTCAGGAAAAGATGTATTTGTATTATAATTTGGTGATATCAAGTAATTAGGATTATACTTTGGTTCAATATGAACAATTTCTAAAAAAACGGTTGGAACGAGTGTGAGGGCCATGGAAGCACCATGATTTATATTTCCATCAGTTATTGAAACTAAATTATTGAAATTACTTATGGAAAAAGTCATATAAGAATATATCCATTTTAAAGAATCAGGCATTTTTTCATAGCCTTCTCTTGGTTGAAATACATGATTCATTGTATCCTTTCCAGAACGAAAATTCCCAATGACATTAAACATACATACAAAGATAATTCCTAGAATCAAATATTTTTTTATCTGTTTTTTTTCAAATTTAGTTGATAGAAAATTAAAAATAATAGCCTCTAACATCATAGACATAAGTACTTGTCGTGAAATAATTAAAATTCCAATTCCTAAATATAAAAATTTATCTTTTCTTTTCTTAAATAAGGTATAAGCTCCTAAACAAATCACTAAACCATTAAAAGCACCATGAACAGATGGAATCCCGTAATCAAAATAAGTTTTCGTGGAATTTGTAATTTTCCAAAGTAGAGGAAAACCACCAGAATATAAAACTTCAATTAAAAAAATAAGAATAACAATGCCTCTTGCTATTGCTAATTTTTTTTCAAAGGATATCTTTTTCTTCTTTAATTTCAAGTTTAATTTTGGTAATTTAATTGTTTTAAATTTAATGAAAGAACAAAGATAGGAAGTTATATTAAAAGCCATTATATGGACTAAAAAAAGCAATTTTGTTTTTTCGGATAAAACTTGTTGAAGATAACTAAATCTAAAAAGATAGAGTCCTAAAGTTACAAAAAATATAGTATTAAAAACAATCACTGGACTATATATTTTTTTGTTCTTTATATAATCCAAAATAATTCCCAAAATACATACAATTAAAATAATATATTCCATTGTTTCTCCCCCACTATCTTTTTCTCATTTGTAAAATAAAATTCCAACGATTCTTTAACATGACAAAAATAGAATGATGCTTCATTTTCGAAACATTGTTCTCATGTCTTCTATACTGTATAAGTTTATCAAAAATGAATATAGACCCATTTCCCTTTTTTTCTGCTAAAATTCCAATCCACTGATCATGCATCTCTATCCTATTTGGAATAGGTAAAACAGAATCTATTAAGTTTTTTTCAAAACACATACAACATCCTATATACGAGTTTTTCCAAATATTTTTAATAATTCCCTTTTTAGAATTTCTTATCTTAAAAAAAGAGTCATGTAAGACTTTATATTGATTATCAATGACAGTACAATCATGAATCACTAAAGAACAATCCGAATTTTCAAAGACTTCTAAAACCTTTTTTACCTTATTTTTTTCCCAAATATCATCTTGATCTGATAAAAAGATATACTTTCCTCTACATTTAGAAAGTGCGTTTGCAAAATTTTGTTTTACCCCTTTTTTAGGACCATTCATCAATTTAATACGATTATCTTGATAGGATTGAATGATTTCTAATGTTTTATCTACCGAACCATCATCTGAAATAACCAGTTCATCCTCTTCACTTAAATTATTAAGAATACTATCAATTTGTTCTTTTATATATTTTTCTCCATTATAAGTTGCCATAGCGACAGATATAAAATAATCTCTTTTCATTTTTTTCCTGCTCTCATTCCAAATAACCTAGCTGCCATATCAAAGGGGTATCGAATCAATACCTTGATATTAAAGTCTTTTAAAGCTCTCCTTAAAACATATAGGGCAAGTCCCCCCCCACTAGAGGTAGTTCCATAAGCATCTATATAATCGTTTTCCTTAAAAAATTGCCCCGTAAGCTTATACCTTTGGTACAACTCTTTTAAAGAAAAATTATGAGAGTGTTCTACAACCGATTCCGCACAGTATTTTATACAATAATCATTCATAATTAATTTATAGGCAAAATACATATCCTCATTAATGGGTAAATTTTTGCCATCATATCCTTGCAATTTTACAAAAATATCTCTTTTTACTGCGCTTGCAGCATCTGAAAAAAAGAATGTATGCAATCCAAATACCGCAATGTCTTTTTTTGTTTTTATTTTTGATTCCTTTGGATAATTTTTCTCTCGTGTATACTTTTCTATATTATTAAATTTTGTAATTTGTCTAGAATAGGTTGCTTGTGCCTCTTCTTCTAGAATAGGTTTTACTAGTTCATACAACCAGTTTTCATCTTTAATTACAATATCTTGCGAAATAAAGACAAGAATATCTGCCCTACTTGCAAAGGCCTTTTTTTCACGAACTAAGCTATGAGAAAAATCCTTCTTTTGTATCTTTTCATACTGAATTCCTTCCGTTTTCAAAATTTGTTCTGTTTCATCTGAACTTTCTGTCAATATATAAAAAATGTTGTTTATATTTACCTGCACTTGCTTCAACAAGGATGCATGCAACGTTCTAATATAAGTTTCTGCATTATACAGTGGACAAATAATATCAATATTCAAGGTACCACATCCTATAAATCTATCTATCATAATAATAACATCTTGATTATATCAAAATTATACAAGCAAATGCAACGATTTAATCTAGCTTTTAAATAAGCTTGACATTTATTACCCATACAAAACACCTTTTTCTCCATTCCCATCCCATTAGAATATTCGCTCTCCTTTTCTATTTTTCAAAACTTGAATGATTCTATCTAACCTTTTTAGATTTAAAAACAACTT
>CATOJL010000121.1 GCA_951800155.1 uncultured Bacilli bacterium
TATGCAGCCTTATAATAAGTTTCTGTTCGTTAGCCCTCGATTTTGTTTCACACTTCCTTTAGCCCCAAGCCTCACGACTGATGCTTTGTGCTTCCCTAACACTTCGTCGATACCTGCGCGTGTATTGAACTTTCACCAACTAGATATATGCCATGCACGGCACACACAAAAAAGGAACCTTTATTGATTCCTAAACATTTTCCTCCTCTTTCCACCAAAAAAGCCTTTAAAAGGAACAAGTAGGCAAAATCCCCTACTCCTGATTCCCATAGACTCTTATGGATTCTTAAGGCCATTATATTCCCTTAAAAAAGAAGGCAAGATAAACTAAGAAAACGGTAAATAGAGTTGTTAAAATAAAACCATTGACCTTCTCTAATTGCGTAGATTTATATTTTACGCCTAAAAAAGCAGAAAGCAAAATACCTCCAACCAATCCTCCAATATGAGCTGCGTTATCAATTCTTGGTAGCATAAAACCCAAGCCTAAATTTAAAAGAACAAGTGGTATAATCTGCGAACGTATCACTGAACCTAAATAGACTCTATAATGATAACCAAAATAAATAAGGGCTCCAAATAGTCCAAAAATAGCTCCACTCGCTCCAGCAGATACTCCAGATGTAATTGACATAGATAATAAATTTCCTAAAATGGCACTTCCAAAATAAATCAATAAAAACTTCCACTTTCCATAGAAATTTTCTATTTCTCCACCGACAATATACAAGCAATACATATTACATAGTAAGTGAAACATTCCTATGTGTAAGAAACTGCTCGTTAGTAACCGATAAAATTCTCCCTCCTGAACAAGTTCTTTTTCCATGGCTCCAAACTGCACGAGAGTATTGCTATTTTCTGAACCATTCCCTAAAATATACATCAAGGAAAACAATAAAATATTTAAAGCAATAATCACTATAGTAAAAAGAGGTTTCTTCTTTTTAAATACATTCTCTGCTTGCATCGAAATTTGCTTATTTTTATTACTAATATCTTCCGTAATCTTTAAAAATAGACGCATTCCTTCTTCTTTAAAATCTGTTTTCACTGTGATATTCGGAAATTCTTGCACAATAAAATCATATTTAGTTAAGTCATCAATAGAAACAATTTTAGCGCAATCCATTTGATTGGTATGTTCAAATTTTTGTAATGCCACATTATCTCCTAAATTCACAAATAAACTTAATGTATTCACTTTAAATGTACAAGTTGATTTTTTTATTTTTTTTATAATTTGCTTTGTCCGAAATAAATTAAAATGCATTTGTTCATCATTATGAATATATTCAGAAACAATACGAATAATCTCATAATCCTCTTCCATATTTTCTAGCCATATCTCATCTTTTACTCCATGTAAGATGACAGGATTATACCCTTTTTCTGTTATAAAATAATGTAGTAACTTCATAACAATTTCATCGTTACGACCTAGCTGGATTGTATCCATCTTTATCACCTCAAACGTAATACTATTATACTAAAGCGCATATATTTTGTAAAGAGGTGATCTACACTTGAAAACTTTGGCTTATTTTTTCATTTCCTTCCTACCATGGTTCTTATCAGGCATTTTCTTTTCTTCCAATTTATCCTTTTATGATGAAATTCATCTTCCTTCCTTTGCCCTACCCAAAAATTTGTTTTTTCCCGTATGGACGATTCTTTATTTTTTTATTGCCATCAGCATGACTATACTACTCAAAAAGAATTACATGCGTTATGAAAAAGAATATAAAAATTCTCTATTCTACAACTATATATTCAATCAATCTTTTCTTTTTTTCTTTTTTACCCTAGAAAATATTTTTCTTGCCTTTATTGATACTGTCCTTATTTTTATCACTTCTCTATTTCTTTATTATGAAACAAAAGAATTAAACAAAAAAGCATCTTATTTTCTCATCCCTTATGTTTTCTTTTCTATCTATGCCACTCTTTTAACGCTTGTTATCTACTTTATGAATTTATAAAATATTTTTCACGTATCCTATATTTTTATTTTATTTGTATTCCTAAATTTACTCCTAATAAAAACCTCGTTTCTAAAGTGTAGAAGCGAGGTTTATCCTTTTATATATTCTTTTTCTTTTTAGAAGAATTCTTCTTTGAGGTACTTTTCTTTGCAGTTTGTTTCTTTTGTTCTACCTGATCTTGTTTTTTTAATGATTCTTTCTTTTCTTTTTGAACCCCTTCTTTTAGTTCTACGTATCCTCCTACTTCTTTCTTTTTTGCTTTTTCCACATAAGAGAAAACCATTTCTTTACATTCGTTATATTTTTCAATTGTCTTAAAACTACTCTTCATAAAAATATACATAATCCCACTATTTTTAGGATATACAATAAAATAATTTTTAGAAGTACTTACACGAGCAACATCCTGAAACTTAATTTCAAATCTTTTATCATCAATTTCTTCTTTTATTGCTTCCTCATCAATAGAAATATGATATATTCCATAGGCATATTCCAAAACTTTATCGTTTCTCTTTGCCATAAAATTTGCAAATAAAAGTGAAATCATTGTGAGTACACAATATAAAACTACAGCACTCACTAAATAAAAAATACATACAAGAAGAAAATTATTCTTCACTAAATCAAAAATCGCAATAAAATAAATAATCGTAAATAAAAATAGACAGATAAGATTACTTTTTCGATTCATCATTCTTAAAAATTTTACATAATCTTCTCGTACAAATGGATAGTCAAATTTCATAATTTCTTCCCTTCTAATAGAGGCTTCAAGAATTTTCCTGTATAACTAGCTTCTACTTGAATGACTTCCTCTGGTGTCCCTTTCGCAATAATAGTTCCTCCACCATCTCCTCCTTCAGGCCCTAAATCAATGATATAATCTGCTACTTTAATGACATCTAAATTGTGTTCTATGACTAATACTGTATCTCCATTTTCCACAATGCGATTCAAAATAGTTAGAAGTTTCTTAATATCATGAGAATGGAGTCCTGTTGTAGGCTCATCCAAGATAAATAGGCTTTTTCCTGTTGGCTTTTTTTGAAGTTCTTTTGCTAATTTCACACGAGCGGCCTCCCCTCCTGATAAGGTAGGCGCTGGTTGTCCTAATTTAATATAATCAAGACCTACATCCATTAACATCTGCAACTTTGTCTTAATTTTAGGAAAGTTATCAAAGAATGCAATTGCCTCTGTTACACTCATCTCTAGTATATCATAAATACTCTTATTTTTATACTTAATTTGTAAAGTTTCTGTATTGTAACGTGTTCCTCCACACACCTCACAAGGAACATAAACATCTGGTAAAAAGTGCATTTCTATTTTTTTGACACCATCACCAAAGCAAGCTTCACAACGTCCCCCTTTTACATTAAAGGAAAATCTTCCCTTATCATATCCATGTATCTTTGCTTCTTTCGTTTCTGTAAATACATCCCTTATATCATCAAATACTCCTGTATAAGTCGCAGGATTACTTCTAGGGGTTCTTCCAATCGGTGTTTGTGAAATATCAATAATTTTGTCAATACAATCTAACCCTTTTATTTCTTTATATGCTCCCGGTTTTTCTTTTGCTTTATATAAATAATTACGAGCGGCTTTATATAAAATCTCATTAATGAGTGTACTTTTTCCACTTCCAGATACACCTGTAATACAAGTAAATGTACCCAAAGGAATTTTTACATTTACATTTTTGAGGTTGTTTTCCCGAGCCCCTTTCACTTCTAAAAAGGTTTTATTTCCTTTTCTTCTTTTCGTAGGAATTTCAATTTTTTCTTTTCCTGTCAAATATTTTCCAGTTAAACTATTCGGATTTCGCATCACTTCTTCTGGCGTTCCACAGGCAGTGACTTCTCCTCCATACGTTCCTGCTCCCGGTCCAATATCGACTAAATAATCAGCTTTTAACATGGTATCTGTATCATGTTCTACAACTACAAGCGTATTTCCTAAATCACGCATTTCCAACATGGATTGAATTAAACGTTCATTATCTCTTTGATGTAATCCAATGGAAGGCTCATCCAGTACGTACAAAACACCCGTTAAATGAGAGCCAATTTGGGTTGCTAATCGAATTCGCTGTGCCTCTCCTCCTGATAAAGTGGAAGCATTTCTAGAAAGCGTTAAATAGGCAAGTCCTACATTAATTAAAAACTCTAATCTAGAACAAATCTCTTTTAGAATCAAACGAGCAATTTCTTCTTGTTCTTTCGTTAAAGAAACTTGCTTTAAAAATTGATACAAGTCTTTAATGGAAAGTTGCGTCACTTCATAAATGTTTTTCCCACCAATTAAAACAGATAAGACATCACTACGTA
>CATOJL010000122.1 GCA_951800155.1 uncultured Bacilli bacterium
ATGATGGGAAATCCAATGCCTTATTCGATGGGTTCAACCAATACAGGTAGTTGTTCTTCTAATACAACGAATACAGATTCCTTAAAAGAAGATTTAGAAAGTTTAAACAAAAGAGTTAGTTACTTACAATCTGATTTACTAAATAATACAAATTCTAATTACTCTACAAATTATAATAGTTCCAATTACCAAGTCATGTAAAAAAATATCCAAGTTAATCTTCTAGATATTCTTTTAGTTTGACATATGAAATTCCAAGAATATGGATAACTTCTTGTTCTCCATACACATTTAATACAACTTGTAATAAGGACTGAAGCGAACTACGCTTCTTTTTATTTTTCTCATTTTCTAAGCGCAATTTTATTAATTCATTCTCTTCCCTCTTCTGTTGTTCGCTTACGATTTTTAATTGTTTCTCTAAATCTTGATTTCTCTTTTTTAATTTTGAATACGCTTCTTCTATTTCTTGTAATTGATAAGTGGATTTTGTATAAGAAGCAATATTGATTCTTTGAAAATCCATAGCTTCATTCGCTAATTTTAGTAACGTTTTCCTTGTCTTAGCTTGTTCACTTAAAATACTATTTCTCTCTTCTTCTACATCTAATATTTCTACATCATCCATCTTATCACCTCTTCTTTTTCTTCTTTATTCTAACATAGAATGTTCTGTTTTTCTACCTAGAAACCGCTTCTTTTAAATAGTTTTTCTAACTCTTCCTTACTAAAATGAATCATCGTTGGACGTCCATGTGGACAATGAAAAGGATTCTCGCAGTGTTCTAAATCTTCAAGTAATTTTTCTACTTCTTGTTCATCAATATAGTCATTCGCCTTGATTGCCAATTTACAACTAAGCATCGTAGCCACTTTTTCATTAAATTTTTCAATGGTAAAATTTTTTTCAAAAGCAATGACGGCTTCTAAAATATGTAAAGTAGCTTCTTTTTCTTGTCCTGTAGGTAACCAAGTAGGATGTTTTTTGATAATAATGCTCGATACGCCAAACTCCTCTATTTCAAAACCCATATCCCTAAGCATTGAAAAATTTTCTTTTAAAATAATAAATTCATTAGTTGGAAATTCATAGGTTAAGGGGAGAAGGGGTCGAATCGAGTTTTGATTTACTTCCCCTAATCTCTTTTTAAAATGCTCATAATTGCATCGTTCCTTCGCAGCATGTTGATCAATTAAAGTCATACCTTCTTCATTTTGACAAACAATATAAGTAGCATGCACGACTCCTACAGGATACAGTTGCTTAAATTTTCGTGGTTCTATTTTTTCTTGTAAGTGTACGTCCTCTTCCTGTTCATAAAATGGATCGATTGTAAGAGGAGAATAAGAGGAAATATCCTCCCGTACCTGAAATACATGATCTGTTGCATTTTCTTGTGAGGAAATATCCATTTGTGAATCTTTCTTACTTAATGTAATATTAAGTTGTTCTACTTTTGGTTTTTGTACCTGTTGCGCCTCTATTTTTGGGGTATGATTTCTTTGTTGTAGATTATTTTTTATTAATGTTTGTACTAATGCAAGTAAATTTTCTATCTTAGAAAATTGAATATCCATTTTTGTGGGATGAATATTCACATCAATTAAACTTGGATCAACTTCAATATTTATAACAACAATCGGATATCGATTATCAGGCTTATAGGAATGGTAACTATCATTAATCATACGGTTCAACTCTTGATTCCGAACAACTCTTCCATTTACTAAGGTAACAATTCCATTTCTAGAAGATTTATGAATTTCTGGGTAAGTCATATATCCATTTACTTTATAATCTTCTTCTTCCCCTTCTATTGGAATCATTTTTCTTGCTACTTCTAGACCAAAAACCGCTTTAATCACTTTGAGCAAATTAGCGCTTCCATCCGTATTTAGCAAAGTAGAGCCATTATTTGTTAAAACAAATTTAATATTTGGATAAGAAAGTGCTATTTTATTAACATACTCTGTAATACTTGCAAGTTCTGTATAAAAGCTTTTCATATGTTTTAAGCGAGCTGGGGTATTATAAAAGAGATTTTCAACTTCAATGGTAGTTCCCCTCCTTGCATCGCTACTTGAAACTTCTAAGACTTTCCCACCAGCAATACGTACAAGAGTCCCGACTGTTCCATTTGCTGTTTTTAAAGTAATCTCACTTACAGAGGCAATGGATGCTAAGGCTTCCCCTCGAAAACCTAACGTTTCAATATGAAACAGGTCATCTTCTGTTTTTAGTTTACTAGTTGCATGACGATTAAAAGCCATCACCGCATCTTCTTTATCCATCCCTATTCCATTATCTGTCACCTTAATAGACCGAGTTCCTACTTCTCTTAAATCAATCTTTATTTCTGTTGCCTTCGCATCTATGCTATTTTCCACCAATTCTTTTACAACAGATGCACAGCGCTCTACTACTTCTCCAGCAGCAATTTTATTAGACAAAAGTTCATCCATCAACTTAATTTTAGACATCTTACCACTTTCCTTTTGTTTTCTTTTCAATTATAACATAAATTGGCTTAATTCTCAAAAATATGATATACTGTTTATGTTTTTTTAAAGGAGGAAATTATGCTACGACTAGGTGATAAAGTTCTAAGCGAAAGAAGTGCAAGAGGTTTATCCATTACAGAATTAAGTAAAAAAACAGGTGTGGGAATAAATGAAATTTGCGACATGGAAATGCAACATGCAACATTTATAAAACAAGAAATATTTCATAAGTTAGCAAGTGTTTTAGATTTAAAAGGTTATGAATGTTTTACTTATGAAAAACCGGGGGAAATTTTAGGTACAAGAATTAAGAAAGCTAGAGTGAAAATGGGTTACACACAAAAAAAAGTAGCCGAGATGGCTCATTTAAGTACACCTATTACACTAACTAGGTTAGAAAAAGGATATTGTTCTAAAATAAGTGAAGAAACATTCTCCAAATTGAAAGACATACTTCAATTAGATAGAGAAGATTTTGAACTATTTATTCAAAAAGGAAAAAATACCACTAAAAAAGAAAAGAATAACATCATAAATATAGAGTTGATTCAAAGTCTAATTACGCAAAAGAGAAAAGAATTAGAACTATCAAGAGAAATTTTAGGAAAAAAAGCAGATGTTTCTTCAAGAACAATTAAACGAATTGAAGAGAAAACACAAGCGCATTATAATAAACAAAAATTATTACAAATTATGTATGCCCTACATTTTTCAGAAGAAGAGATTATAGAATGTTTCCCATCATTTAGAGAACAACAGGACTTAAATGATGAGATCCCAAAAAAATTACAAAAAAAGATTTAGAAAATAGGCTCTAACTCTTTTTTATTTTATCAAATTTTTTATATATCTAAGTTAAATAAAAAATTCACAGTTTCAATTTTGATAATAATTTTGGTGTTGTTCTTGATAGGAATACAAGGATGCTTCTTTTTAACCAAATAGAATGGGTAACATTATCATAAATTTAGCTGAAAAGCTTACCTGTAAATAATATAACCTGATAAATAATGCGATTTTCCTTTTATCTCTAATGAACTCCAATGGGTTCCATTTGAATAACAAGTCATATTAAAATTAATACCAAGCTTTTTATCTTTAATGTATCCTTGTGCTACAGTGTCACAGCCACTTCCTACATCAAAGCCTCCAATACGCCTAGTACCTGAGGATGAAGAATAAGTTGCACCTGAAGAAGTGGAAAGACCATAAGAAGTATCATATTGTTGTCCAGTTCCCAATCCTACGGAAGATGTTGTCTTATCTGCACCTCCTGTTGCACTTTTAGTCTTACTAATTCGGATACACTGTTTATAATCCTTACAAACTAGATTTATATTGTATCCAAAAATTTCCTTATATTCAAAATCAAAATCAGATTCTACTAAGGTTACCCAACCACCATCGCCAGCCTCACAACTGTTCGAATTACAATTTTTTAAAACATCCTGAGAAACACTCCTCCAAGAAGTATCTTTACAATCTTCACATGTTGCTTCTAAATTTTCAAATTTATACACTTTCCAATACCCTTGACTTTCTGGAGTAGGACAAGAGGTTTCACCAGTTCCATTAATTCCTGCTATACTTTGTCCTTTTAAAATCTTGCTTGCTGTGATTCCTAAGGATGATCTTAATGTGTTTGCACTTATTCTAGCTTCTGGTGCCCATGTATTTCCATCCGAATGATAATATCCTTCTGGTAAGGCATTTATCGCATAATAGGCATCATTTCCACTTCCACATCCTGCATCTCCACATCCCCAACTTCCATATTGCGCTAATCCTC
>CATOJL010000123.1 GCA_951800155.1 uncultured Bacilli bacterium
ATCTATTGCTTTACCTATCATGGCACAACAATTTGTGACAAGTTTTGTTAATTTGATAGATAATATTATGATAGGAAGTGTTGGAAGCTTGGCGTTAACTTCTGTAACTATCGCGAATCGAATATATCTTATTTTTAATTCGACCATGTTTGGTATATGTGGGGCAGCGGGAATTTTTATTGCACAGTATTTTGGTGCAAAAGATGAAGAAAAGTGTCAAAAAATATTAAACATAAATTTAACTATCGGATTATCTATTGCATGTTTATTTGTTTTGGCGTTGATATTTATACCACAACAACTTATACAGATTTTTACATCAGATCCTAGTATACAAACTGAGAGTTTAAGATATATTCAATATGCTGTATTAACATACATACCATTTGCCTTCAGTTTTAGTATTATGATGGCATTTAGAGCAGTTGGGATTAATAAAATACAGTTATTGGTGGGAGCGATAACTGTAACTGTCAATACATCATTAAATTATATGTTGATTTTTGGTAATTGTGGATTTTCAGAAATGGGAGTACAAGGTGCTGCTATTGCAACAGCCATTGCTCGTTTTGTCGAAATGGGTATATATATGTATTTGTTGTTAAGACATCGTTATCTTTTTACTTTCCAGCCTCAAGGAATGATTCATTTGGATATGAAATTGTTTCATCCATTAATGAAAAAAGCAATTCCTTTGATTATGAATGAAATCTTTTATTCTTTAGGTCTTTCTATGATTTTCCTTTCCTATATGCGTTGTGAGGCAAGTTTAATTTCTGCAACAAGTGTGGTTGATACAGTCATGCAAATTGCTTACATTATTTTTGGTGGTTTATCAAGTGCAGTATCTATTTTTATTGGTAAACGTTTAGGAGCTAATCAAATAGAAGAGGCAAAATCTAATGCCTATAAGTTATTGATGTTTGGTATTTTAGTTGCTATCGCTATTAGTTTTATTTTAGGATTAACTGCTCCATATATTGCAACATTCTACAATGTAGAAGATATTATTAAACAAACGATTATTTCATTATTGATCATTAAAGCTTTCTTATTACCTGCTTATGTTTATAATGTTTGTGTATTCTTTACACTACGAGCTGGTGGAGATACTTTCTCAACAATGATTATGGATTCTGGATTTTTGTGGTGTGCTGGTGTATTGGTTTCAACAATTTTATCTATGTTTTTTGATATACCTTTAGTTACTTTATATCTTATCGTAGAATCTTTTGATGTTATAAAATTATTTGTTGCAACTTATTTCTTTAAAAAAGGGAAATGGGCAAAAAATATGACAATACAACCCTTATAGAATGTTGAAAAATGAAGAAAAAAAGTGTATGATTTTTATTCAAAGGGGTTGATAATTATGGCACGTGCTTCTCAACGTGAAAATTATGTCATCAAAACTTTAAATGGTATGGCATATGGATTTTTTGCAAGTTTAATTATTGGAACAATTTTAAAACAAATAGGTCAAGCTATTCATTGGAATGATTTGGTTGTTTGGGGGCAAATTGCAACATATTTAATGGGACCTGCTATTGGAATAGGTATTGCTTTTGTATTGGAGGCAAAAGGTTTAAATATGATTAGTGCTGTCATTGCAGGAGCAATAGGTGCTGGTACATTTTCTGTGAATGGAGGAAGTGTAGCTGTATCGGTTGGAAATCCCATTTCAGCATATCTTGCAGTGATATTAGCTGTCGAAGTTACAAAATTTGTTCAAGATAAAACACCTTTAGATATATTGGTTGTTCCTTTTGTATCTATGATGTGTGCAGGGTTAATGACAAAATTTGTAGGACCATATATTACAATGGTTATTGTATGGATAGGTGATTTGATTAATCAAGGTGTAAATATGCAACCTATTTTTATGGGGATGGTTGTTTCTGTTTTGATGGGAATGGCACTAACTGCTCCAATTTCATCAGCTGCAATTGGAATCATGCTTGGATTAAATGGTTTAGCCGCAGGAGCTGCACTTGCGGGGTGCTGTGCACAAATGGTTGGTTTAGCAATTATGTCTATAAATGATAATGATATTGGTGATGTCATTGCAATTGGTATAGGAACAAGTATGTTGCAATTTAAAAATATTGTCAAAAGACCTATTATTTGGCTACCACCCATTATTGCAAGTATTATTACAGGAGTTATTTCTTCATCGTTATTAGGAATTAAATGTACTGCTGTTGGTTCAGGAATGGGAACAGCAGGACTTGTAGGATTATTAGAATGTATTCAAGTCATGGGGCAATCTTTTTGGTTACCTTTAATTATTGTGGATGTTTTGATACCTTTAGCTATTTGTTGGAGTATGTATAAAGGGTTTAGAAAATTAAATTACATAAAGAGTGGAGATATGAAATTAACACGTTTATAAGAAGCTATAACGAAATAACTTTTAAGAAGTTAAACGGGCTCTGTGTCAAGAGTGGAGGGGGGAAGTAACTGAATAAGTTACTTCCTTTGTTTATATAATGTCATATCTAAAACCAAGATGAAGAAGTATTCTCTTTCTTAGGTTTTGAAAATATCTATAGCCATAGGCATTACGTTTTACTAGTTTCACCTTATTATTCATGCTTTCAATGAAACCATTATTGAAGCATGTTTTTATTTTTTTATTCTTTCTGATGTAGTATGTTGTGTATGTCAATGATCTAAGTATCGGCATAAACCATTTCTTCCTAAAGTTTTTAGCAGTCCTCATGTAATAACTGTTTTCTGTTATGAAGATATGGTCTAACCAATCATTTAAAGCTTTCCTGTAATCATTGCATGGTTCATTAATTATCTTCAGGAAGTTCTGATATATATCATAGTTTGTTTTCAGTTCTTCACATGCTTCGATTTCAAGGATAGCTTTGACAAGCTGTTTGTTTGTCATGTGTTTCCTGAAATATGGACGATACCATGCTTTCTTTTCATTGAGCCTTTTTTCATATTGGTCAAAAAGATGAAGATTTCTTTTGATAAGTTTTGATAAAGAAACATCTTTAAGTTTCTTACAACAGTTAATCCTTGCCTGAACCATATTTTCTCTTATAAGTTTTGTATAATGAAACTTATCGGCAATGATCTGTGCATTTGGGAAAAGAGATTTCATAATTGAATGAAAAGCACCAGATAGGTCCATAACAATGATCTTTACTTTTTTACGTTCATTGTATGGAAATCTGATAAAGTAGTTTTTGAGATAGGAAGCACGTCTGTCAGCAACGATATCAAGAGTTTTACCAGATATAGGATTCGTTATATGAAAAGCAAAAGTGCCTTCATCAACAGTTGCCCTAAATTCATCAATAGAGATCGTAGAAGGAAGATGATAGAATCTGAGAGGAATATCAATATGATTGTAAAACAATCTATAGACAGTACTTTTGGAAAGACCATGAGCTCTGGCAAGGACAGCCATTGCAGTATTTTCTCTGAAACCTAAAAGACAGGATTGAGCAGCGATAGTCGTCAGTTTAGAATGAGGGAATCTAAAAGGGATAGCATCCTTGAAATATTTATGGCAATGCTTGCATTTGTATCTTCTGTAAGTGACCTCGAGTATGGTCTTTAAATGACCATTAGAAGTATGAGTAAGAAATATTTTTCTGATACCTTTAGATTCATGATGATTGAAACAACCACAGTGAGGACAGGGTTTATCAATAGAAGGAGAAACGATATTAACATATTTAATGATAGAACCATTAGAAAGTTTCTCAAATCTGAAACAGGAATCAGAATGAGGATAAGGGATGGGAATAAAAACACCATTAATAGAATTTAGTTCTAGCGATTTTAAGATATCATTGGTATAATTGAAATTGGACATAGAAAATAACTCCTTTCGTTGTTTGTGGTGAACTAATTGTAAAACGAGTTATTAACTATGTCTATTATTATATAAAAAACTGGAAGAAAAAGTTTTGAAATATAATTTTCCCTCCAGTTTTAGTATAGAGCCCATATTGATAACATTGTTTTTTTTTATATGTTGAGAAATTATTGAGAATAAATTGGGAAAAATATGAGACCAATAGGTATTGACTTTATGTTATCATTGATTTGTATAAAGAATAAATATTATAGTGTTGCTATTAGCAACATATTGTGCTATCATGTTATTGTCATATCTCCTTCATTAAATATAAAAAATATTTAAAGGAGGTAAAATAGAAATGTGCTTAAATATTTTAAAACAGGATTTAACTTTAAAAGACTACTTTAAAAACTGTACCTATTTTGCGGACTTTATCAAAGGTGTTCTCTAT
>CATOJL010000124.1 GCA_951800155.1 uncultured Bacilli bacterium
CTTTTTGTGACGAGAACTTTATCTCTAAAAGACCTACGTTATCCAATCACCTCAATCATAATAAAAAGAAGTGTAATATTCAATCACATTTTTGTAATTATTTATTACACTTTTATAGTACCAAAAAGAACTGACCATTATAATCAGTTCAAAGTATGTTATCAATTATTTGCTTTTATCTTTTAATAATTTCAATAATAAGTCATCAATAAGAACAGTATCTTCTTTTTCTCTTATTAACTTATTTTTAAATTCAACTAATCCATTTATTATTATTCCAAATTCTGCTTGGTCTAATTTTAACTTTATTTTCTTGCATTTACCTGCTCCTTACTACCAAATTCATCTAGGAGGCACATACCAGTTAGGGTAGAATGATGAAACATATCCTCCACAAACAACCTCTACAATATTTTCTTCAAAAGTTAATAAAAGGCATCTGTAATTTACTCTTTTTTTACCATTTTTTGACACCCACTGAATAGTTGATTTCGCCTTTATTTATAATGGTTTATCGCAAGCATAACACACATACGCATTCAACGTGATATGTATTTGGAAACATATCAACAGGTATAATACATTTTATTTTATATTGTTTTAAAAGAATTTCTAAATCTCTTTTTAAAGTCATTAAATCACAAGACACATAAATAATCTTAGGTACTTTTTCTTTCAACAAAAGATCTCTTGTATGCTTATCTAATCCACTTCTTGGTGGATCGACAATAACAGTCGAAAATCTATCTAACTTTTCCTCAAATAAAGAGGTATCTAAACAGGAAAATTGGGCATTCTGTAAGTGATTCCTTTTTTGATTTACAATGGCATCTTCTATCGCGCTTCTAGAAATTTCAACACCATGTAGAAATTTTAATTTGTCACTAATAAAAATACCAATCGAACCTGTTCCACAATATAAATCTAAAACATTCTCTTTCTCTTCAATAAAACTTTTCACAAGATTATATAACAGAATGGCTCCATCTGTATTCACTTGAAAAAAAGAAAAAGGAGATATTTTATATGTATATTTTTCTAATTTTTCATGAATGAAACCATCTCCCCATAAAATATGAAGCTGTCCATCATCAAAAAGACAAGTGGTAACATCTTCTTTTAAAAAAGATAAAGAAAAATCCATCTTTTTCCCCTTTATATATAAAAGAGTTTCTTTCGTATACTTTCCCTCTCGTATCATAACTTCCTCTAAAAAAGATAAGGGAATATGCTCTTGTATTTTTTTTAAAAGCAAATTCATTTTTTTTGAAATTAAAAAACAAGAAGCAATAGAAACTACCTTATGGGACTCTTTTTCATAAAAACCTAGCTTTTGATCTACTTTAAAAGTCACTTTATTCCTATAATAAAGAGGATTTCCATAGACAATGTTTTGCATTAAAGATTCATCTACAAAAGTTCCTAAAGCATTTTTTACTTTTTCTTCTTTAAATTTTAATTGCTCCATGTAAGCGATATGCATAATGTCACAGCCACCACAAATTCCAAAAAAAGGGCAAACGGGAATGACTCGCTTTTCACTCGTTTCTAAATAAGTAGTCACTGTTCCTATCATATACTTGCTTTTTTCTTTTATAACATGTACTTGGACAATTTCATCAATTAAGGCATGTTTTACAAAAATAACTTTTCCCTTTAATCGTGCAATTCCTCTTCCCTTAGAATCAAGTGCATAAATTTTAATTTTTTCATCCATAAAAAACACCATTTCTATTATACAAAAAATTTTTTTATTTGTCGCATAGTTTTATCTATTTTGTCAATAATAACAATGAAGTAGAAGGTGAATTATGGATCGTATTAAAAGAAAAATTGATAATAATTTTAAATTTATTGAAGAAAGCCTTGGAAAAAGTGCAGATATCATTAAAAGAAAAATAGAAATAAATGGAACCGAAATTGGCTATATTTATTTAGAAAGTGTTGCGAGTGATGACAAAATTAGTAACTTCTTTATGAAGGACATCAGTAGTTATATCAAGGATAAAAAAAGACCTTTCTTTGATGACATTTTTGACTCTTTAGAAAATACAATACCAAATAGTCATCTACAAATTATCGAAAAAAAAGAAGATCTTTTCTACCTTTTATCTGGTGGTTATACGTGTATTTTTGTAGAAGGAGAAAAAAAAGCTCTTGCTATTGAAACAAGGACTACGTTAGATAGAGGCGTACAAGAATCATCCAGTGAAGCTGTCGTAAGGGGTCCTAAAGATAGTTTTACAGAAAATCACAATGTGAATCTAGGTTTAATTCGTAAAAGAATTAAAGATAAAAATTTGTGGATGCAAGAGATGAAAATTGGAAGAAGAACAAAAAGTAAAGTAACTGTTTCCTATTTAAAAGATGTGGTTGATCCGAATCTAGTCGAAAGAATTATGCACGATTTAAAGAAAATTGATATTGATGGAATTTTAGACAGTGGTTATATTCGCGAATTTCTATTAAAAGGAAAACGTTCTTTTTTTCCACAATTTATTAGTACAGAACGTCCCGATTTAGCATCCATGTCTATCCTAGAAGGAAAAGTAGTCATTTTAGTAGAAAACAGTCCTTACGTTTTAATTGTCCCCGGATTACTCATTGATTTCATGCATACACCTGAAGATGAGTACCAAAAACCTATCAATGTCACTTTTGTTAGAATTTTAAGAACCTTTTCTTTCTTCTTAACTATTTTCCTACCGGGACTCTATGTAGCGCTTACTACCTTTAACCAAGAAATTATTCCAAATGAATTATTAATTTCTCTGGCTGTTCAAAGAGAAGGTGTTCCTTTTCCAACTGCGGTAGAAACGCTCATGATGATTGTTACCTTTGAGCTTCTTCGAGAAAGTGACATTCGTATTCCAAATGCATCTGGTAGTTCGATTGGTATTGTAGGAGCTTTAGTTCTAGGAGAAGCGGCTGTTACCGCAGGAATTGTATCACCCATTGTCATTATCATTATTGGTGTCACTTCGATTAGTGGATTACTATTCACAGATATTGATATGGTAAATGGCATTCGTTGGTGGCGTATCATTGTTGTCCTATTCTCTTGTAGTATGGGCATCATTGGTTTTGTAGCTGTTTTCCTACTATTTATTATTAAACTTTGCAGTTTAGAATACAATGGAGTTCCTTATTTAGCGCCGATTTCACCATTCGATTTAGAAGCAGAGAAAGATGCTATTGTCAAATTTCCGCGTTTTAAATTGAGCAAAAGACCACGTTATTTAACAAATACAAATCAAACAAGATTGAGGGATAAAGATGAAAATTAAGTTATTTTTTATAAGTTTATGCTTCTTTTTGCTTACAGGTTGTTACAACTATAACGAATTAAATACACTTGCTATTGCAACGGGAATGTCAATTAATTATAAAGATGATCACTATGAAGTTAGTCTTTTAATTGCCAATTCCAAACAAGCACAAGTAAGTTCTAAAGAAGGAGAATCACAGTCCATTGTCTATGAGGGAAAAGGAAAAACGATTAGTGAAGCGATGCGCGAAATTGACATTATTAGTCCAAAAAGTATTTATATAGGACATCTATCTTTTATTGTCGTTTCTGAATCTTTAGCAAAACAAGGTTTAATGGATAGTTTAGATTATCTTTTAAGGGATCCAGAATCAATTAAAAGATTCTATCTGATTATGGCAAAAGATGCAGAAGCAAAAGATATTTTAGAAATTGTAAGTCCGCTTGAATCTTTTCCAGCACAAAGTATTTCTACAGCCATCAGTTTTTCAAGAGAATCACAAGCAGTTACTTCAACAATTCCCTATAGTAGCTTTATTGAAAATTTAGTAAAAAAAGGATCAGAACCGATTTTGGCTACCATTGAATTAAAAGGAAATGCGAAAAAAGGAAAAAATGCAGATAGTCTTCAAAATACAACTCCCAAAGCATATCTACAACTCTCTAATTTAGCGCTTTTTAAAAAGGATAAATTGATACATATCACGAATGAAGAAGAGAGTAAAGGGATTAATGTCATTAATAACAATATCGGTGAACTTCTCTTAAATTGTCATTGTAGTGGTGGGAAAGCAGAAATTGAAGTTCAAAATTTGAAAACAAGTAAAAAAGTATCTATTCAAGATGGAAAACCACATATTTTAGTCAAAGTAAAAGGAAAAGGTTCTCTACAAGAAAGTACTTGTAAACTCGATTTAGAAAAAGAAGAGAGTATTCTTTCCCTAGAAGAAAAAGCAAATGAGGAAGTAAAACGTTTAA
>CATOJL010000125.1 GCA_951800155.1 uncultured Bacilli bacterium
TCGTTTCTTTCTCACTCCTTTTTACTTGTCCCTTTTTAAGATAGTGGTTGCTGATGATCCCCCTTAGATTATCATGCTGTCTGTTTTGTGAGCTTGCGTGGCTGGTTAATTTCCTACTTTCAAGGTCACTTATTGAGTTATTCCTTGTGCAAAAAAAATCTCCATTGGATTTTCAATATGCAATTTTTCAATCATAATTTCTATCTCATCACTTCCAAAAATACCTTTTTCCATACGAAGATAAAATGTTTTTGGAGTAATTCCAATCATTCTAGCAACATCTGATTGGGATTTCTTATTTTCTGCAATAATTCCACGAAGTTTATCTGTATTAACCAAAAAAAATTCCTCCTTTCAAAATTATTAGTAACTTTATAAGTTACATTTATTATAACATCTTTTTGTAACTTGTCAAGTTATTTTCGTCTTGACTTATAACATTTTTGTGGTAAAATATACATATCATCATATATAGGAGAGTTGTTGTATGACAATCGGTGATAGAATAAGAAAATTAAGAATAGCTTCCAATCTTTCACAAGTAGAATTAGCACAAAAAGCGGAAATCAGTAAACAAACTTTATATAAATATGAAACAAATATTGTAACCAATATTCCTTCTGATAAAATAGAGTTATTAGCTAAAATTTTACAAACTTCTCCTTGCTATTTAATGGGATGGGATGAAACAAATTATTCTAGTGCAAAAACAACTTTTATAAATACTAAATTAGAACCTGCATTAGAAAAAATAATAAATTATTATCACCAAATGGATGAAATCGGAAAAAACAGCCTAGCCGATCAAGCTGAATATTTAGCAAACAAACATCCAAAAGCTAACTCAAGGATAGGGTAAAGGGCGATGTAATATTCCCTTCTATATGGCACAAAAGGTAATATTATTGGTGGTGGGATTATTGAATACATGTGAACTTATAACTAAGTTATAGCGTAAAAGTTTACATTATTTTATAAAGTAGCGTATTTCTCAAAAAAACTTTTTTAAATCATCATTACAAAAAAAACAATTAAGTTAAACCACAGCTTCATGAGGTATTTTATGAAAAAACACAACAGAAAAAAGCAAAATTCAAATAAACTTTTCGAAAAGGTTTTTCTTATTATATTTATGATTATTTGGATTACCTATATTCCTAAGGGAATTCGCATGAATTGTTCACACTATAATATTGTAAATTGGGTGATCGTCATTTGCCTTTTTTCTTTGCCTTTTATTATTTTAATATATTTATTTTATAAAAAACATAAAAAAACAATTATAAATATATTCAATACCATTCCAACACATAAACAAGAAGAAAGTTCTATAAAACAATCTGAAGAAAAACCATTGGCTCAAGCTACACTTACAAGTTTTTCTATAGAAGAAAACATTGATTTTAATAGATTAGATATTAGCCTTGATAATACCATAGAATCAAAATTAGACAGGACAGAACAAAAAGAAACTATTATAGGATTGACAAATAAAGAACGCTTTTTTCTTCATTACCTACGTAATCGTAAAATGGATTGGCATATTGATGCTCCTGTAAAGGACTTATTTCCTAACTACAAAGAAACAATTTCTAATTTAAAAGAAAATGGCTACTTGACTAGAGATAATCATTCTTATTTTTTAGAAACAATGACTATACCAGAATTAAAAAATATATTAAAAAGTTTAGCTTTACCTGTCTCTGGTAAAAAAGCAGAACTTACTCAAAGAATCATCCAAAATACCTCTGAATCTCAACGAAAAGAAATATGCCCAGATTTATATTATGTTTTAACAGAAAAAGGAATTTTAGAAGAAGAACGCTATTTTTCAGAACATAAAAAGCAGAATCTTCAACTAAAGAAAAATATTCTATCCCTAATAAAAAAAGGGGATTTTCGTGAAGCCGTTTATTGTATGTGTGAATCATATGCAAAAGAAATAATCCCTCCAGGTATTGGTACAGATTGGAATGATAAAGAAACTATATGGAATTCAAAACAAAAAAATTTAGTTAAACTACAAAAATATAACTTTCCCGACTTAGATAATTCAGAAGGCTTTAAACAATTACTTATTAAATGCCTTTTTTACAAAATGTTAATTGAACATGAACTATGGAAAGCAATTGCTTTATTTATTGATGAAACAAATGAAATCTTATCCTGTAAGAGTTTATCATTATTTTTTGAGCAGTATAATTATACCCCAACAGAAAGTCAAAAATGGTATACATATTTATCTACTAAACTATTCAATTTATGTCAAGATAATATGCACCAAACACTTAAAAATGAATCCTATGAAGTTCTTCCTGATGGGACATACAATATAAGTGAAGCTACCATTGAATTATGGAAGGAATATCAAAAATATGAATTCCTATCTCAGCAAAATATAGCTGGATTTCCAGCTACTTATGAAACATACAAAAAGCACAAAGCAATTAATAGTGAAAAATACCAATTTTGGATTTCCAAAATAAAAGATAAAAGTTATGAGTAACCCCCCTACTATACACTTTACTCTCTATCTCCTGTTTTTCTTTACACTTTTATTGCATATAAAAAATACTTAACACTAAAAATGTCAAACAAATAAAAACGCCCCAGTGTTACCAGCACCAGAGCGATTTTATAGATGTAACCTATTAACCATAAGGCTAATGATACAAAACTCACCAAAGTTATTGTATCATATAAACCTTAAAATTGCTAGGGTTTATTTTTTATACCCTATTTTCGAAAGGAATGATACAATATGGCAAAAGCAAGAAAACTTCCATCTGGGCAATGGCGAACCTTAGTCTATGACTATACCGATGAAGATGGAAAACGTCACTATGAATCTTTTACTGCAGACACCAAAAAAGCATCCGAATATTTAGCTGCAGAATTTGCCCAAAATAAAGACAAACGTCAAAAAACTACTAGTATAAGCCTTGGAGAAGCCATGGACAACTACATTTTTTCAAAAAGTAATATCCTTTCCCCTTCTACAATCAAAGAATATAAACGTATGCGGGAAAAATATTACTCTGAACTTATCTCTATCCCTATAAAAAAACTGTCTCAAAATACAGTACAGCTCTGGGTGAATAATTTTACTCTTAAATATTCTCCCAAAACTGTCCGTAATGCTTATGGACTTATCGAAACAGTTCTAAAAATATATAATCCTGGGCTTTCTTTGTATATCAGCCTGCCACAGAAAATAAAGCCTTCTCTTTATGTACCATCTGACCTTGATATTAAGGCTCTATTAGACTATTTTTCTACCAAAGATAAAAGCATGGAACTTGCTGTCTATCTCGCTGCATTTGGCACACTAAGGCGCTCTGAAATATGTGCTCTTGATGCCTCTGATGTATATGAAGATACTCTGCACATTTGCAAAGCTATGGTTATTACCCCTAACTTAGAATGGATTATTAAAACTACCAAAACAGAATCTAGTGACCGTTATGTGAAAATGCCAGATTTTGTTATTGAAAAGTTGCCTAAACATGGACGGATTATAAATCTAAATCCCTCCCAGATTACAATGCGCTTCAACCGTGCCTTTCAAAACCTAACTATTCATCCTTTCCGATTTCATGATTTAAGACATTATGCTGCTTCTATTATGCACGCTATTGGTGTTCCAGATCAATACATTATGTTGCGTGGCGGTTGGAGTTCTGATCGTACTTTAAAAAACATTTACAGGGGAACGATAGAAGATTATCAAAAACAATTCACGGATCGTATGTTAAATCATTTTGATTCTATGCAACATGAAATGCAACACAAATAATAAATATATAAGTAAAATCAATACTTTTAATATATTCTATTCGGGTTCAAGTCCCGTCAACTGCACCAGATAATGATAATCCGAACCCGGTTCCAATCGGGGACGGCTTCGGATTTTTAGTATATCTTTAGTGCGAAAAGCAAAAGCGGCGGTATCGTAAGTGATACCGCCGCTTTTGTCATACGCTCCTTTTCTTTTCTGTTTCTTTTGCCCTCTGCGCTTTCCATTCTTCAAATTCTTTTTTACCCTCCGGGCTTTCAAAGAATTTTTGGATTTCGGGAAGTAAGCACCGGGCAAGGGCTTCTATCTCATGCTGGGGGATATTTGTGTCCGGTTGCTTTTTTGCCATATATCGCCTTTCTCTGTATTCAGTTTTCAAGGTACACTGCCGCTGTGCGGCGTGAAATGTTTTCTGTC
>CATOJL010000126.1 GCA_951800155.1 uncultured Bacilli bacterium
ACTTACATCCTTTTATTTCTTTAATTTTCTCTTCACAAGCAGTATCTCCACACCACATGGCACGAATAAATCCAGGTTGCTTATTTAAAATTTCTTCCATTTCCTTTAAATTATGAGCCTCAAAAGTAAGAGAATCCCTTCTCGTCTTTGCCCGAAGGTACATAGCATTCTGCATCGTATCTAATAAATTCTTCACATAAGAAACGATATCTATATCTTTTTTCTCTATATATTTTTCTCTTGTATCGCGCCTAACAAAGGTAATTTCTCCTTTTTCTAGATCTCTTTCTCCAATTTCAATTCGAATGGGAATTCCATTGACCTCTGCCTCCGCAAATTTAAAGCCTGGCGATTTTTCACTATTATCTATTGTAACAGAAATTCCTTCTTGTCTTAAAATGTCTTGACAGTTTTGAGCAAAGGCTTGCACTTTCTCACAAGATCCAATAGGAATAATCACCACTTGTTTTGGAGCAATCCTTGGAGGTAAAACAAGTCCATAGTCATCACTATGTACCATAATCAATCCTCCAATCATTCGGGTTGTTGTTCCCCAAGAGGTTTGATATACATATTCTTCTTTATTCTCCTTATTTGTAAAAGTAACCCCATACGCTTTAGCAAACTTTTGTCCAAAATAGTGAGAAGTTCCCGCTTGTAACGCCACTCCATTATACATTAAAGCCTCATTTGTTAGTGTATATTCTGCTCCTGCAAATTTCTCTTTTTCTGTTTTTCTTCCCCGAATGGATGGAATTGCTAAAATTTCGTTATGAAACCAGTGGTACACTTCCATCATCTTATCTGTTTCCTTTTCCGCTTCCTCTTTCGTTGCATGAATGGTATGTCCTTCTTGCCATAAAAATTCACGACTCCTTAAAAATGGACGCGTTTCTTTTTCCCATCTTAAAACATTGCACCACTGGTTATATAGCATTGGTAAATCTCGATGGGATTTTACATGATCTTTATAATAGTCACAAAATAGGGTTTCACTTGTTGGACGAATACAGAGTCTTTCTTCTAAATTTTTTTGTCCCCCTATTGTTACCCATGCAACCTCAGGAGCGAAACCTTCTACAAGTTCTCCTTCTTTTTTTAGTAAATTTTCAGGAATTAAAAGGGGCATTTGACAATTGACATGTCCTAATTCCTTAAACTTTTTATCTAATATATTCTGCATTTTCTCCCATATGGCATAACCATTTGGCTCAATGACAATGCAACCCTTCACCGATGAATAATCAGCTAATTTGGCAGCACGTACTACATCTGTATACCAAGCAGCAAAATCATCCTCTCGACTTGTAATTGCCTTATTTTTCATACGATCACCTTCTTTAATTTCTTTTTCATTTCTATCTAAATAAACATCTTCTCTTTTTTTAATATTCTTATCTTACCTCAAAAATAGTTCCTTCCCTCGTATCTTTGATAAACACATTTCTTTTCTCTAACTCCATTCGAATTTGATCGGCAAGGAGATAATCTTTCTTTTCTTTCGCAAGCCGTCTTTCCTCTATTTTCTCTTCAATATACCTTTCCAAATCTTTATCCATTTCTTTTTTTTCTTCCTTAAATAAATCCAAAGAGAGTACCTGATCAAAAGAATCTACAAGTGCTTTTTTTGTTGTTCCATTCAAAGAATGATCCTTTAATACATCATAAAGAACAGTAAGTGCGGCAGCTGTATTTAAGTCATCACTTATTTTTTCTTTAAAAAGGATATTGTATTTGTCAAAGGCTTCTTTTTCTAGTATGCCTTCTTCTTGTAAAGCTAAAGTCTTATTTTTCAACTTCTCATAAGCAATACTTGCTTGTTCTAATGCTTCATAAGTAAATACCAGTACTTTTCGATAGTGCGAATGCAAGCACATAAAACGATAGGCCAATGGTTTGTATTTTTTTTGTTCTAAAAGAGAGATAGTTAAAAATTCCCCCTTTGATTTACTCATCTTTCCTGATGCATCGTTTAAATGCTCCCCATGTACCCAATACTTGCACCAAAAGTGTCCTAAATAAGCCTCACTCTGTGCGATTTCATTTGTGTGATGGGGAAAAATATTGTCCACTCCTCCACAGTGAATGTCTATGTATTCTCCTAAATATTTCATTGCTATTCCTGAGCATTCAATATGCCAACCAGGATACCCATATCCCCATGGCGAATCCCATTTTAACTCTTGTTCTTTAAATTTTGATTTTGTAAACCATAAAACAAAATCCGCTTGGTTCCTCTTGAATGTATCTTCCTCTACACCTTCTCTTACCCCTACTACCATTTCATCGACTTTATGATTGGTCAACTGATAATAGTCCTCTAACTTAGAAGTATCAAAATAAATATTTCCTCCTGAAGCATAAGCATATCCATCTTGTAATAATTTTTCTATAATTTTAATATATTCCTCAATGTTGTCTGTTGCTTTTGATACAATTTCTGGCCATTTTACATTCAATTTTTCTAAATCGTTTTTAAAACATTCTGTATAAAAGTCCGCAATTTCAAGAACCGTTTTCTTTTCTCTTATCGCTCCCTTTATCATTTTGTCTTCCCCAGAATCTGAATCACTTGAAAGATGTCCTACATCAGTAATATTCATACATCTTTTAACCGTATATCCTAAATATGTGAACGTTTTCTCAAGCACATCTTCAAAAATATAGGAGCGTAAATTACCAATATGTGCATAATGATACACGGTCGGCCCACAAGTATACATTTTTACCTCAGCCTCATGCATGGGTTTAAATTCTTCTACTTGTCTTGTTAATGTATTATATATTTTCATTCTATCACATCCTCTTTTATTGTATCTTAAAATTATTTTCTTGTCTATAAAATTTCATAATCTAAAAGTTCTATTCCCAACTTTCCGCATTTCTGCCAAGCTCCTAAATCACTCGATATATATTTTTTTAAATCATCTGGAAACACAGTAACAATATTTCCTTTTACTTCTTCCTCCATTTTCACGGCAGCAAGGAAATTCGCTCCTGAAGAAATCCCAACGCCTAATCCTAAGTCACTTGCTAGCATGCTAGCCATTTCTAAGGCTTCTTCATCTGTAATTAATAAAATGTTTTCAATTTTGTTAGGACTTACTAAATCAGGGATAAACTCATCCCCAATCCCATCTATTTTATGAGATAAAGTAACACCTGTTTTGAGTATTGACATGTTTTTAGGTTCTAAAGCCCAAAGATGACAAGAAGGATTCTTTGCACATAAAGCTTCTCCAATTCCCATGAGTGTTCCCCCTGTCCCTATTCCTGAAATAAATCCATCTACTGTTATTTTTTCTAGAATTTCTTTTCCTGTTGTTTCCTTATGCGCTCTTATGTTATCTAGATTAGAAAATTGATTTGTTAAGAAGCCTTGATGTTCTTCTGCATACTTCTTCGCTTCCAAAATGCATCGTTTAAATCCACCCTCTTCTTTTGAATAAAGGTGAACCTCTGCTCCATACATTTTCAAAATTTTCTCTCTTTCTTTACTAACCCAATCAGGCATGAAAATAACTACTTTTTTCTTTAAAGAAGCACCAATGGCTGCTAGAGAAATGCCTGTATTTCCACTTGTCGCCTCTACAATAGGGGTATCTTCCTTTAAAATTCCCTTTTCCATAGCACTTCTTAACATGTAGTAAGCCACTCTATCCTTGATACTTCCTGTCAAATTATAATACTCTATTTTCGCATAGACACTTCTTCTCTTCTCTTTATATTTATAGTTAATTTTAATAAGAGGAGTATCTCCAATTAAACCTTTCATAACATCACCTACTTTATTTTATACAAATTTAAAAAAAGAAACACCAATTCCCTCTTTATTCCTCTAAAAGGAAAAAAACTAAAATGGCATTGGAAAGATAAATTTTATGATCAGGAATCCGAATAAAATTATTATTTCTCTTTAATAAACCTTGTTTCTCTAAGTCATGGATTGGAAAGACTTCTTCCATTTGTTTTTGGTATTTTTCATAAAACTTTTTTCTGGAAACACCTTCTGTTTTTCGTAGTCCTAAAATCATCTCATATTCCATATTTTTTTTCCTATCCACTTTTTCTTCATTTTGACCTTCCTTACCTTCGAAATAGGCTGTTAAGGAACGTGTATTTGTCTTTCTAACACCATCTATATAAGAA
>CATOJL010000127.1 GCA_951800155.1 uncultured Bacilli bacterium
TACATTCCCTACAGAAATTTTCAACACCAAAAGCTTCAATATCTGCCTTAGACTGAAATCCAAGCTTTTTTTCTACATTCACCTCAATAGGAAGTCCATGTGTATCAAGTCCTATTTTACGTAAAACACGGTAGCCTTGCATCGTTTTATATTTACAAAAAGAATCCTTTATTGCTTTTGCTAAAACATGATGAATTCCGGGACGTGCATTCGCATAAATTGGCCCATCATAGAAAACAAAATTTTCTTTCCCATTTCTGTTTTGGATCGTTTTATTCAATATATCCATTTTCTCCCATTTTTCACGAATTGTCTTTTCCACTTCACTTGTTTTTCTTTTATCTAATTCTTCAAATCTTTTCATAATACCCTCCTAAAAAAACATAATCCCATAATAAAGAACAAATAGAACAAGAAGGATGAATCCTTCATTTTTTGATATTTTATAATCTCTAAACGAGAATAACCAAATAACAAAAGAAGAAACTAATAATATCAATAAATCAAAGTAAGTAAATGATGTAGCTGGTATACCTCCAAAGAAAAGGGTAGGTACTCCCAGTACAACACAAATATTAAAGATATTGCTTCCAATCACATTTCCAACGGCAATATCTGCCTCATGTTTTAAAGAGGCTATAACGGATGTAACAAGTTCAGGTAGAGAAGTACCAAAAGCAACTATGGTAAGTGCAATCATTTTTTCACTAACCCCTAAAAGTTCTGCAATATAAACAGCTCCATCAACTACAAAATTACTTCCAATAATGATAGCTCCAATACCAAGTACAGTGAATACAATGGAATACATGAATGAATACTTTGGTTTTTCAACTTGTTTTAATCCCTTATCTTTAAAGGCCATACTAAATAGATAGTATAAAAAGATAGTAAAGAACAGACAAATGACTAATCCATCTGCTCTAGAAAAAACATTCACTGCATTTTTATCAAATAATGTATCGGCAATTAATACACAGAATATGCCTGTAATTAAAAAGACAAGGGGAAGCTCTTTTTTAGTCGTATCTTTTTTTACAGTTAAAGGATACACCATGCTCGCAACACCTAAAATCAATAGAGCATTAAAGATATTACTTCCAATCACATTTCCTAAAACAATATCTCCATTCCCTGCTAACATCGATTTAATGGATACTGCAAATTCGGGTGCACTCGTTCCAAAAGCAACAATTGTAAGACCAATTAAAACCTTTGATACTTTAAAATGATTCGCTAAAGAGGATGCCCCATCCACAAAAACATCCGCACCTTTTATTAAAACAACAAAACCTATAATCATAAAAAGAATCGTTACCATATAATTTCCTCCTATCAAAAAAATCATCCTATAACTAAGGACGATTTTAAACCGCGGTACCACCTTATTTTATAAAGTTTTATACTCTCTTAGACTATAACGCGTCACCGTTATTTCCTACTCATTTCAGAAATACACATCCAGAGTGATTTAGAATATTTCTTCAAACCTATTTCCATCAACCATAGGCTTTCTATCTATCCAAAATATTCCCATCTCTTTCCCTTGTTTATAAATCTATATTTTCAAATTCACTTACAACATCTAGTTGCGCCTCAACAATATCCTTTACTCTTCGCTTAAAAATATTAATATTTCTTCTAAGCAAATTCGCTTCTCTTTCTGTTTTTTCTGCTCGAAGAAGAGCTTCATTTACAATCCGATTTGCATTTTGCTTTGCCTCTTCAATTAAGATCTCACTCTCATGATGCGCAGCCAATTTAATTTGTTCTGAGGTTTTTTGAGCCATCATAATTGCCCGATTTAGTGTTGCTTCTGTACGCTCATATTGTTGTAACTGATCTTTCAAACGTTCATTCTCTTGACCCATTCTTTCTAATTCAGCAATTCTTTTATCTTTTTCTTTATTTTCTCTTACGATATCCTCTACTTGCCTAATTATCTTATCAAGAAAATCATTAACCTCATCTGGATCATAGCCACGAAGTGTTCTACTAAACTTTTCCATATCATCACCACTTTCGTGCCATTTAGTAGGCCCTTTCCCTTTCTACCACTCTATGTTAATATCACCATTATCATGAATATCTTTTCCTTGTGTTTCTTCTGTTATCTTACCTTGAATGTTAATATTATTTGGGGTGCATAGAAAAATTCCGCTACCTATTTTCTGTAAATCCCCTCCAATAGCATAAATCGTACCTGCAAGGAAATCTACAATTCGTTTAGCTTGGTCTGATGTAACCCGCTTTAAATTGACAACGACTGTATTACGCATTTTTAAATGATCGGCAATTTGCTGTGATTCTGAATAGGCACGTGGCTCCAAAAGAATCATTTTACTACGACCATCATTTTCATTCAAAGCATCTTCGGGTGTTAAATCATAATACTCATCAGTAGACATATCACTCGAAAAAGCATCTTCATCATTATTCATCCATTTTTTTAGAATTCCCATTTTTATTCCTCCATTGCATTTGTACATTATATATATCTATTCTAGCACATAATCCTGAAAATGCAAAGAATTTTATACTTCTTTTTTCGCATTTTTACAACAGAAAATGAGTATTTACAGTTGATTTAAATGCGCCAATCCTTTATTATAAAAGTGAAGTTCATTATTCATTTTAAGAAAAAATGAGATGGTACCTAAAATCAAATCAATGTTTTTCAATAATCACTTGCAAATAAAAAAACTGTAAATACTAACAACAGAATAAATAGAAAATAGACTCTTTACTATTTAAAAGACATAAATATATTTATTTGTAAACAACTCCGCTATATGTTATACTCTTATCAGGTGATAAATTTGATGACAAAAATAGAAAGTTCCATGCGTTTTTACTTACTAGCAACTAAATTAAAAGAATGCATTCGTTCAGGTTGGGATGATACACATTGGAATATCAAAGGAAGAAGAGAAAGTGTAGCTGAACATGTTTATGGATGCTTAATTTTAGCTATTGCTATCGATTCAAATTTTAATTTAAAATTAAATCTAGATAAAGTTTTAAAGATGTTATCTCTTCATGAAATTGGAGAAGTCATTATTGGTGATATTACCCCTTATGATGGAATCACAAAAGAAGAAAAGCTCGAAAAAGAACATAAAGCAATGTTAGAAGTTCTTGGAAATATTATAAAAAAAGAAGAATTATATACTCTGCTATTGGAATTTGATGAACAAAGAACGAAAGAAGCAAAATTCGCACATTTATGCGATAAAATAGAAGCAGATATTCAATCTAAAGTTTACCAAGATAAAGGACGTCATCATTCTTTAGAAGAGCAAAAAAATAATGTTGCTTTCAAAAACAAAAAAATAAGTGATATCTTGCAAAAGGATGCTCAAGATGCATTTACGATTTGGTATGAAATGGATAAAGATATATACCGAGAAGATGAAATTTTTAAAGCTATTTTAACATATATAAAAGAAAATAATTTATGTATATAGAGTACTTTTAAATAGAGTCACAATCTTTATTCATAGAAGTTTAAGTCATTCTTCAAAATTATTTATACATATAAAAACTCTGAAAGTATAAAACATCAGAGTTTTTTGCATGTTTCTCTTCCTATTTAAAATGAACCTCTTCCTTTTCAAACAATTTTTTAAAAGGCAATTCTTTCCTCTATATAAGAAATGACATTCTCAAGGGGCATAGTAATTTGTTCCATCGTATCTCGATCACGAATCGTTACAGTATTTTTTTCCATCGTTTCCTCATCAATGGTAATACAATATGGAGTTCCAATGACATCTTGTCTACGATATCTCTTTCCAATGTTTCCAGAATCATCATAAGTTGTCATAAAATGTTTCGAAAATTTTTCATAAATTTCATTCGCCTTTTCAGCATGGTACTTTTTTACTAAAGGAAGCACTGCTACTTTATAAGGGGCTAGATAAGGAATAAGATGTAATACCTCTCTTTCACTGCCATCTTCTAAAGTTTGTTTCTCATAGGCATTAAAAAGAATAGCAAGTACGGTTCTATCCAATCCATAAGTGGATTCAATAATGTAAGGAATAAACTTTTCATTTGTATCTGGATCTAAATATTCCATTGATTCTGTACTGTATTCTTGATGACG
>CATOJL010000128.1 GCA_951800155.1 uncultured Bacilli bacterium
GAGTATAATGAATGTATACTAGAGGAGGAGTGATTGTATGCTATTTAGAAGTAGCAAAAAAGAAAGTAAAACAAGAGTAGTAAAAAAAAGACTTGGAATAGGTTTAGTGTCTTTTGCTTTTTTGTGTGGTATTCCATTTGTTGAAGCGAAAACATACAAGAATTATAATGTAGGGGATGTCGTTTCTGTTCATGTAAATAACAAAGAAACAAGCGATTTTTATGTTATTAAAAATAGTGAAGCGAAAGAGGATAGAGTACTTGCTATAGCAAAAAATGATAGTTATCCAAAACAGTATACATATGAAGAAGCTTCAAAAAAAGTAGATGAATACAAAAATTTATGGACAAATGTAAGGGAAGTTACATTACCAAAATTAATTGATTTGATTGGAATAGATGCAAAAACAATATGTGATTCAGGTAGCTTTACAGATTTAAAATTTCTATATACAACTGGATATACTTATTGGACAGGAGATTTATATGATGAAAATAAAATGTGTGCCGAAGAAGATGGAAATATAGAAAAAGGGTATTGGACAATAAGCACTGATTTATATAAAACCGAAGGAAAATATTCTATTTCTTCGAAGGAAATTGCATTAGCTGTTCGCCCAGAAATTCAAGTTTCTAAAGAATTTATTGAAGGTGGTGTTTTAGAGGAAGTGACTGACAAACCTACTCAAGATATAGATACAGAAAATGAAACTAAACAAAAGGTATATGCGGATGGAACAGCTATTTACTATAATCCTGAAACAAATGCAATCTGTAATAGAAAAGATGCCGTGAGTACAACGGGGACAAAAACAGGATGTATGAAATGGTATACCTTTAATGATAAAGGAGAGAGTGCATCTATAGTTTCTTTATTATTAGATCATAACACGTCACTGAAAGTCGACTGGAATAGTAGTGGGGCGAAAGAAATGCGTGAGGCTAAGATAGTCTTGCAAGAAGATACAAAGACTTGGAAGAAGCCAGCACGTTTGATTACAGCAGATGAAATTGCACATATTGTAGGGGCAGATCGAAACGACACATTAAAATGGAATGCAATGAAAGAATATATTCCCTATCGAATATTTTATCAAAGTGAAGATTATACACTTGATAAGAATATAGCTGAATTTTATCTTGATGGATCCTTCAATATAGATAAAATGTCTTATAGTGAAACAAGTGGTTGGAATAAGCAGGTTGCTTCTTCTTTAAAAAAATCAAGATACGCTTGGCTTTATGATAACCTACTAAATTGTAAAAATTATGGCTGCAACGTGGAACAATATGTGCTTAATGTTGGCTTACCAGCAGGTTATTATACAAATACAACAGTAGAAACCGACTTAGATAGTTCATTGGTTTTTACAGTCAATAATAAAGGGAAACTTAGTACGCAATTGACAGCGAGAGCAGAATTCGAGGGAATTCGTCCAGTCATCACAGTTGAAAAGAGTATTTTAGAAGAAAAACCTACATCTTCTACTATAAAGAAATGTCCAAATGATAAAAATATAGATATCTCGGCTTGTATTATAGGTGGGAAAACAGAGGAAGAATGTATTCGAATGAATTGTCCAGGAACAGAACAGATTCATAATCCGAAAACAGGATTATATTTACAATGGGTGATTTTAATTGGTATCTGCATGTTATTTGGAATTAGTACGATGTGGGTTAGAAAAAATTATTTTTCAAAAATATAAGATAGAAAGGTTGTTTTGTATGTATTGTAGTAAATGTGGAGGGGTTTTGAACAATCAAGATAAGTTTTGTTCCAAGTGTGGAAGGGAGGTAGAAGAAAATAAACAGATCATAACAGAATCTAATCCAAATATCCCTACTCCAACCCAAGTACCAAATTATTCACAGCCAGGCAATCATATGGTATCTGGTATGGAAGAATATAGGCCTGTTGGAATAGGGTATTCTTCACAAAATAATGGAAATTTTGGACAAAAAAGGCAAGGCAATAAAACAAACAACATAGTAGTAGTACTTGTACTTGTTCTTATTTTAGGAGGTGGGATTTTTATAGCGATGCCTCATATTAAAAATGCTGTAAATCGAGTAATGAATAAAGGATCAAAGGGAAATTTCATTGTCGAAGATGGTAAACAAGAGCCTTCTAGTACCACTATGGTTTGTACAGGCTATGGAGATATTTTAGATATGCAAATGACACTTAATTATGAGAAGAATCAGTTGCAAAAAATTAAATATAGTTTCATTTATGATACACAAAATGGAGAAGATTTTAATGTAAATATGTCATGTAAAGATGGGGATTGTACTAGTAAAAATGGTGCTTCAGCAGAAGAGCAAAATCGTTTAATGCTCTATATGATGCTCCATATGGAGGAGACAATTTGTAATAAAACAGGAGTTGTTTGCTTAAAGGAGGATGGAGCTCCTTATTATAAAAGTGCTTTTACGTTTACCCCTTCTTTATTAAATGATTCTAATTTAAAAACTTCTTATACAAATGAATTCTTGAGAATGTCAAAACAAGAAATTAAACAGGAAATGGCAACAATGTATGGTTTGGCTTGTGAGTGGAAGGAATGAAAAGGATGGAAAAGCTAGGACATTATTTAATTTATATACTTTTTATCATTGTATGTGGTTTCCTTATTTATTATGGATATACACAGGTGGGTAAATTAAAAAAGTTTAATAAGAATGCAAAAGAAGTTGTTGGAACGATTCGATATGTGTCTAGTGATTATACAAAGGTGAATATTACTTATGTAGTAGATGGAAATTCCTATCAACTAAGGCTTCTTGAAAATAAAGATCAAACATTAAAAGAAGGAGCAAGTATCAAGATCTACTATGACAAAAATAATCCAAAAGATGCACAAATTAAATTGACAAATGCGAATACTGGTTATTTTGTGATGTTATTTGGTTTTGTTTTTGAAATATTTCTAGTTTTACGCTTGTTTCAAGAATTGAGGCAGTAAGATGATTTGTGAATATATTAAATTAAAAAGCGAAAGTCGTAATCATTTCTCTATCTCTAGTAATCATACAGAACTAAGAACATCCTCTTCTTTATTTCCATATAGAGGAGTGATGATTGCTAGAAATCAAGAGGTTTGTACCGTTGACGGGAAGTTACAGTCAAATTGCTTTCATTTAAGTGTACAATTCGCACAACTTGGATACCAAATTCAATTCTTTGACTCAAGTTCAAATATCGAAACAGCAGTAAGTCTTATTTCGACGATTGCAAAAGCTGTTAAAGAAAAATCCATGGATGCATTCCATGAAACTTTTGAACCTAAAATTTACGATTTATCTGGCAAGCAAGTAGGAGAGTTTCAGTATGTGACAGTAAAGGGAAGTACACCTAAAGACACTTATTATTACCGAAAATTAGTTTTGTGTGGTGTGGAAGTGTTTGTATATGTAGTCGGACTTGATATGAAGGGAATTTATTTCTGTATGTATGATGCTTTCGGTACAATGATAGCAACGGTATCTAAACGAGTCCAAGTAAAGAATGGAAAATCAAGATATACCCTTTATATATTAAATGATGCATGGTTTTCTTATGTTGCACTTATAACAGCAATGTTACATCAGCTTGATTATGAGGGAAAAGAAAAAGATGGAATCGGATTAGGAAGCAGGAAACAGATTTTGCATACCTTCCAAAAAGGGTTACTTGAAAAATATAATCCCCATTTTATTGATGCGGTGATTCAAAAAGAAAATCCCAAAAATCTTCCTGAAAATATGCCAAAAGTTTTTGAAAAAGTAAAAGAAAGCCAAAATACAGTTGGATTAACTTTAAGTAGAATTATAGCTCTTGTTTTTTTTCTTAGTTTTGGAACATTATTGCTTTATCTATTTTTTCTAAGTTAAAGGATTTTATTGTATGAACATATTCATTTCTAAATTTATAATTTGGTAATATAAAAAAAAGGCTCTAACATTAGTTTTAAGGGTCTTTTTTTTATATCATGCGAATTGTTAAATAAAGTGTGAAAGGAACTTTCTTTTTTTGTTGTGTCAAAAATAGGATTGACAAAATGATGGGGGGGGGGGGGGGGGGGGG
>CATOJL010000129.1 GCA_951800155.1 uncultured Bacilli bacterium
AAATATCTTATGGTACAATGAAATCAGGTGGTAGCATGTTAGAAGAAGTAAGACAAAAAATGGTAGAAAGGGAGAAAACGTTATCTCCTTATGCAACGAAAAGCAAAGATGCCATTCGCTTGCACATAGAAAAAGAAGATATTCGTCCCGCTTTTTTTAGGGATGTGGATCGCATTATTTATAGTTTATCTTATACAAGATATATCGATAAAACACAAGTATTTTGTGAAAATCCCAATGATAATATTTCCAAGCGAATGACCCATGTACAAATGGTAAGCAAAATTGCGAGAACAATTGGCAGAGCCCTTTCTTTAAATGAAGATTTGATTGAGGCAATTGCTCTTGGTCACGATATTGGACATGTTCCGTTTGGACATGTAGGGGAAGCCATTTTAAATGAGATTAGTATAGAGGCGGGTGTTGGGTACTTTAATCATAATGTGCAAAGTGTAAGAACGCTTATGACTTTAGAAAATGGCGGACATGGGCTTAATTTATCGATACAAGTTTTGGATGGTATTTTGTGTCATAATGGGGAATTTCTAGAAGAAGCATATGGTCCAAAAGAAAAAACGGTAGAAAAATTTTTAGAAGAATACCAAAGCTGCTATACCGATTTAGAAACTTTAAAAAAACTACATCCTATGACTTTAGAAGGTTGTGTGGTACGCTTAGCGGATATTATTGGGTATATAGGAAGAGATATTGAAGATGCTGTTCGCTTAGGTGTTTTTAGAAAAGAACAACTTCCTAAGGAAATCGTTTCTTTACTTGGTAATAAGAACCGTGAAATGATCAATACCTTTGTTTTAGATGTTATTGAAAATAGTTATGGAAAAAATCAAATTAATCTATCTAGTAAAATGTACCATGTCCTTAAAAATTTAAAAAAATTCAATTATACACATATTTATGAAAAAGCAACCAGTATAGAACAAAGAAAAAAGTATAAAGATATGTTTACCTATTTATTCTATACATGTGTAAAACAAATAGAAAATAAGGAAAAAAATGAAAAAATATTTACTGTATTTTTAAATTATAAATGTGAGGATTATGTTAAAAATACAAGTAGTAAACGCATGGCCATCGATTATATTGCTGGTATGACTGATGATTATTTTATAAGGGAATACAACCGATTAAAGAAAGTGTAGTGAAAAGGATATGCAACGTTATTTTGCCAAAGAAAAAGTAGAAAATACTTTTATTTTAGAAGATTTAGATTACCATCATATAAAAAATGTGATGCGAATGAAAGAAAAGGAAGAGATAGAAATTGTAATTGATGGAATACTTTACCTCGCTTGTGTTAAGAATATAATAGGAGATATTTCTGTAGAACTCTTAAAAGAACTTCCTTTTAAACAAGACAAAGAAGTACAGAAAACAATTTGTATTCCTTATTTAAAAGAACAGAAGATGGATTTGATCTTACAAAAAGCTACAGAACTTGGCGTTGATGAGATTATCTTAATTCCTCTAGAAAGAAGCATTATAAAAAATAAAGAAGAAAAAGAAAATAAAAAATTAGAGCGTTGGACGCGTATTGTAAAAGAGGCTTCGGAACAGTCTAAACGTCTACATATTCCTAAAATTATTCCCCTAAAAGATTTAGAATCACTAAAAAATTTGCGGGGTTTAAAGCTAATCTGTATAGCGCAAAGGGAATGTAAAAGCATTAAAAAAGTAGTGAAAACAGGGGTTGAATGTGATAAAATAAGTATGGTAGTTGGTCCAGAGGGAGGTTTTTCCCCTAAGGAAGAGGAATTATTCTTACAGATGGGATTTATTCCTGTTCACTTAGGAAAGCGCATTTTAAGAACAGAAACAGTTCCTCTTTACTTGTTAAGTATTTTAAATTATGAACTGATGGAGTGATTCTATGCATACATTAAATTTATTTGCAGGACATACATTATTGATTGGAATAATTTTATTTCTATTTTTAATAAATCTAGGTTGCATTGTCTATCTTGTCATACGAGAACGAAAAAAAGATGAAGAGGAGATAGGAGAGATCATTACCTCCTTAGCAAATGCCAAACCGAGGGATACAGAGGAAAAGGAAATAGCCAAAATAGAGAAAGAGGAAGTTGAGAGCATGGAAGATGTAAATAAACCAAAATTAGAAATTGATAAAGTGCTTGAAAAAATGCAGAAAGATTTAGAAACCACTCCAGAGGATGCTGTCGCATCTTTTGAGAAAGAACAGGAAGAGAAATCAATTATTAGTTATCAGGAATTGGTAGATTCACTAAAAAAGCCAGAACCATCTGCTGTTGATGTCGCACAATCTTTTACGAAGGATTTGAAAGAAAGTTTGTATGATTCCATCGAAGAGGAGAAGAAAAGTATAAAAGAAGAACAAAAAGTAGTTCATGCAAATGATGATTTTGAGGAGATTGATTTTTCTAAGGAACATTGGCATAAAGGAAACTATTTAGAAGAAAAAGAAAAGAAAACAGCGGTAAAAGCAATTGATACGTTTGATTTTATCGTTGATGATCCGAAGGAAGAAGCAGAAATTGATGTCATTGATATTGATGAAGAAACGATGCAAATACCAAAAGAAGCATTGGAAGTGCATCGAAGTGAGAAAAGAGAAGAAAGTATTCCTAAAAAGAAAAAGTTTCAAAATACCGATTTTATTTCTCCTATTTATGGAAAACTAGATGAGAGAGAAATGGATTACCCAACAGTTCCTCCATTTTCTAGGACGGATACTTTGGAAGAGTTGTTAGAAAAGCCAAGAATGCGAAGAAGCAAAATGGAAGATAGTTTTAGTGATACACTGGATGTATCACCCTTACATAGTGAAATAGAGAAAAATGATGAATTTTTACAAAGTTTAAAAGATTTTCGTGGAAATTTGGAGTAAGAGGATTTTATGAAGTTTTATATTTATACATTAGGATGTAAAGTGAATACATATGAATCCAATATTATGCGTGATTTATTGCTACATGCAGGTTATATAGAGGAAGAGGATCAAGCAGATATTTTCATTGTCAACACTTGTTCAGTAACCAATACTGCTGATCATAAGTCATTAAAAATGGTACATCATGCTCGTTTAAAGAATCCAAATGCTCTTTTAATTGTTACTGGATGCTCCACCCAAAATAAAAAGCAAGTCTTTGAACAAGATGGACAAGCAGATATTATTTTAGGGAATCAGTTTAAATCAAAAATTCTCGATTATATTGCGGAGTATAAATGTGAAAAACGCAAAAAAACAGATGTGCAAGATATAAGACATGTTGCTTTTGAAGAAATGCGATTAAGTCAATTTAAAGGGACACGTGCTTTTGTAAAAATACAAGATGGTTGTAACAATTTTTGTTCTTATTGTATTATTCCTTATGTTCGTGGAAATGTACGAAGTAAAAAAGAAAAAGATGTTGTAGAGGAAGTGCAAAATCTTGTTACACAGGGAAAAAAGGAAATCGTTTTAACGGGAATTCATACAGGAAATTATGGCCGAGATTTAAAGACTAATTTAGCCAATTTACTACATATGTTAGGTTCGTTGAATGGACTAGAAAGAATACGCATTTCTTCCATTGAAATCACAGAATTAGATGAAGCTTTTATGAAAGAATTAAAAGGAAATAAGAAAATTGTGGATCATCTCCATATTCCTTTACAAGCAGGTTCAGATGAAATTTTGAAAAAGATGAATCGCAAATATGATACAGAATACTTTTTAAAAAAGGTACAAGAGGTTCGAAAAATTCGTCCTAATCTTTCTATAACTACAGATGTGATTGTTGGTTTTCCGGGAGAAACAGAAGCTTTATTTCAGGAAACAGTCGCGACAATTAAGAAGGCAAAATTTGCCAAAATTCATGTTTTTCCCTATTCAAAAAGAGAGGGAACGAAGGCAGCAAGTATGAGCGAACAAGTCGATGAAAAAATAAAAAAGAAACGAGTACAAACATTGCTTGCTTTGAGTGATTCATTGTCTTATGAATATATGAGTCATTTTATAGATGAAGATATGGAAGTTTTGCCAGAGGTAATTAGGGATGGCATGTTAGTAGGACACACG
>CATOJL010000130.1 GCA_951800155.1 uncultured Bacilli bacterium
GACTTTATATAACATATTAAAAGAATTGAAAAAAGAAGATTGCGAACATATAGATGATTATTTAATTGAAAAGCTAGAATCAAATCATATTAGAACTAATTTAGAATATAACGGAATTACAATACATGTAAGAAGTTTAAAAGAATACATAGATGAAGATTTTAAATTATTTGCAATAGAAGAAAAGAAATATTTGAAACTTTGTAAACATTGTGGAAAAGCATTTACAGCACCAAACCCAAAAACTGAATATGATACATTTAGCTGTAAAAATCAAGAGAATGTTTATAAAAGTAGGGCAAGAAATAAATAATAAATGAAAATTGCCACCAGTGGTGGCAAAATTGGAGGTTTTGAAATGGAAGAAAACTACCCACCATATACAATTACTGATAAAATGCTAAATCTAGCAACAAAGATAATGGAAAAGATTGGAGAGGCTAATTATTTTGAAAGTCTAAATAGATACCCAGAATTAAGAAGAAAAACAAGAATTAAATCAATTCATTCTTCTTTGGCTATCGAAAATAATCAACTATCACTATTTCAAGTTGAGGCAGTAATCAATGGAAAAGCTGTAATTGGAGAACAAAGAGATATTCAAGAAGTCAAAAATGCCTATAAAGCTTACGAAGAACTTGATAATGTTGATCCATATTCTGTAGATGACTTAAAGAAAATACAAGGAATACTAACTTTTGCTATTGAAGATGATAGTGGAAAGTTTAGAAATCACGGAGAGGCTGTTTATGATGGAAATGTGCAAATTTTTATGGCTCCACCTCATACAATGGTGCCTACACTTATGGATAACTTATTTAATTGGATGAATAAAGCAAAAGATACTGTTAATCCGTTAATATTATCTTCTATATTCCATTATGAATTTGTATTTATACACCCATTTTCAGATGGAAACGGAAGAACAGCAAGACTTTGGCAAACAGCAATACTTGCTCATTGGAAAGAGTTATTTAAATATATACCTATAGAAAGTATAATAAGAAAACATCAAGAAGGCTATTATACTGCAATTCAAAATTGCAACAATGCTGGTAATTCAAATGAATTTATAGAATTTATGCTTGAAGTTATTGATGAAGCAGTTGATGGAATGATTTTAGAACAACAAGAAACTACACAAGAAACTACACAAAAGACTACACAAAAGACTACACAAAAGACTACACAAGAAAAAATAATTGATTTAATGAAAAAAAATCCAAGTATTACACAAGTTGAAATGGCTAAAATTCTTGATTTGACAAGAGATGGAATATCATATAATATAAAAGCACTGAAAGAAAAAGGTATTATTGAAAGAGTTGGATCTACTAAAAATGGAATATGGAAAATGTTAAGATAGACACTTCTATAGACATTTTTAAATTTACATAATTTGACTTTTTAACGTTAATCTGATATAATATAAACCTATACAGTTATTATACTGTTTGTACATATTTTCCTTTTTAATCTCTGGTTTAATAACCAGTTAATCATGTATATTTACAATTTCATTTCAAAAAGGAGGTAAAAGTAACACAAAGATAAATTTAGTTATGCACATTGACAACTTATAAGAAGGAGGTAAACTCAATATGAGTAATAAAAGAAAACAATTACGGAGTTCTCAAAAAAATGTAACTTCCACACAAGATTGGAAATCCACATTAGCTGGAATACGAGCAGATATGATTCGAAATCTTCCAGAGGAAGAAAAGAAAGCCTGTCAATTGGAACAACAACAAGCGGCAATTAATCGAAAAAGGTTAAATGGATTAAAGCCAGAGCTGTATTCCTTTTTGGCTGGTTATAAGCAAAATTCTGGAATCTTTGTAAATAACTTTTTCAGAAAAAGGAGCTTTGCTCTTTATGATGAAGATAAATTCCATGGTTTTGATTTTGATATCAGTGGCATTCTTCCTAATGTTTTTGATGACTTTGCCTTTTCTATGAATATGGTGAGGTATCTTGGAAAACTGGAAGATCTTGAGGTTGGATATTTTCCGATAGACGTAGGATTTATTAGAAAATTAAAAGTGTTTTCTGATGCACTGGACTATGCCCCTCGAATTGAATCTCCTACTATTTTGTATCGAGGATGCTCTACCATAGAAAGAAACGGTGTAAATGGGATAGTATCAACAACTACAAACTATGATGTTGCAAAGCAATTCAGTAGAGGGACATTGTTAGAAATCTCATAACCCGAAGGTCGTAAGTTCGAGTCTTACCCCCGCAACCAAACTTCAATCACTAGAACTATAACGGTTTTAGTGATTTTTCAATGCCTTAAAACTGGTTGCAATAATGCCATTTTTAGGCACTATTATGTCAAATTGGGTAAAAATTGGGTAAAATAATCGCCTCAAACCACTTAAATTTTAACAAAAAATCATTAAAATTTTATACTTTTTTATATATTATAAAAGGCAGTGGGAAATCTAAATTTTTATTTAGTTGCCTTTTATTTTTGTATCGTGAAAATTGTAACGGCTTTTCTTTCTGCTTGTGAAAATTAGAAAAAAGTTAGAATTAAGACTTTGTTGGTAATAACAAGTTTTCTAGTGCATATCCAGCTTTTCTATTATGAGAAAGTAGTGGATGCACATAAAAATCTAATGTTGTGCTTATTTGTGCATGACCAAGTCTTGCAGAAACAACTGCAATATCAACATTTTGTGCTACTAGTAAACTTGCATTTGTATGTCTTAATCCGTGAAAATTAATTACAGGCAATCCAATTGTGCTTACATATTTAACAAACCATTTGCTAATTGAAGAAGGATGCATAGGTTTGCCATCAGCTTGTACAAATAACCTATCAGAATTAGTCCATAATTCACCGTAAATCGATTTTTGCTCTTCATACCATAACTTATATTCCTCAAGCAAAGAAATAATAAATTCGGGTATTGCAATTTCTCTAATGGAACTTTCTGTTTTAGGTGTTTTTGTAAAAACTCCCATATCAGATAGATACTGACTAGAACGATTAATACTAATAATTCCGTTTTTAAAATCAATGTCTTGCCACTCTAGTCCCATTAACTCGCCTAAACGAACACCAGTAAAGATTGTTAGAATGATAGCAACTTTATACTTAGTATCTTCTACAGAAAGTAATTCTAGATTTTCTAATAATATTTTAGTTTGCTCATCATCATAAGATCTTCTTTTAGGTTTTTTAGCCTTAGGTGCTTGAACACGTTCTGCAGGATTTGCAACTATTAATTGCCAATAAACTGCCTTATGAAGCATTGCTCTTAATAATCTGTGATGTTCTAAAATCGTTTTACTAGATAAGGGCTTTTTAGTTTTTATGCCATTGTTGCCTTTTTTTCTAACTAACTGAGTATCTTTTTCAAGTAAGTCATAAAATTTCATAATGTCAGTTGGTTTAATTTTATTGATGTAAAAATGTTCGAAGTAAGGTGAAATTCTTGTTTCTAACATTCTACAATAACGCTTGTATGTAGTAGGAGCAAGTTCTTTTGAACCATAATCTCTTTTCCATATTTCTGTAAATTCAGAAAATCTAAGAGATTTACCATCAACAACTAAACCATTTTGTACTTCAGTAACAAACTTTGCGAGTTCAACTTCTGCATCTTTTTTAGTTCCATGAACTGTTTTTCTGTGTATCATAGGTTTTCCATTTAAGTCAAATCCTTCAGCTACTGTTAGCCTGTAACTATTTTTTCCTCTTTTTTCTATACTCCCAGCCATTACTTAATTCACCTCCTTTCAAGTATGCCTATGGGTGGAAGGAGTATGTAGTTGTATTTTATGGTATTATATATTATTTTTAAGAAAATTACCAGCTATTTTTGGCTATTTTATGCGGGTTTCAAAGATTACACTAAAAT
>CATOJL010000131.1 GCA_951800155.1 uncultured Bacilli bacterium
AATACCTTTTCACGAAATATGAAGCAAACGCTTATCTTGAAAAAAAGAAATTAGAACCTCTTCAAGAAGAGTATCGTTTCGATTTTGAATATGAACGTTCCAAAGTTGTCATGGATGATGATTTTATTATGAAAGTCATTCCTTATGATGAGGATAAAAAAATCAATAAAGTATATGTTCGAGAAGGAAGACTTCCAGAACAGGAAAAAGAAATCACGATGTTAGAGGGATTTGCCCACGCAAACAATTTAGAAATTGGGGATTCTTTTCAAATAGGAGAGGAAGAGTATAAAATTGTAGGATTTACTTATGCATCTGATTATATTTATCCTTTAATTACTTTCTCTACACCTATTTTTGATGAAAAGAAAAACAATATTATTTTCATGTATGAAGAGGATTATAAAAAGGTTACAGGGATATTTGATAATACGTATGCCTTACGTTTTAAGGATAATCCTCCCCGTAAATTTGAAATGACGATGGGGGAAGAGAACGAGGAAGAAAAGGAGATTTCCGTAGAAGAAGACCCAATGGGTGCTTTATTTCAAAACGAAAACTCTACGATTGTAGTAGGTATGAATACAGTAAGCCGCATTACAAGAATAGGGGCACTACAAATTGAATTTGCGACAAATCGTTTATTTGCTGATTATTTCCTATATTTACTTTTAACGATTTCTGTGATTATTATTTTGATTGTTACTAAGAAAAGGATTGAAGATGAGCGATTACAAATCGGTGTTTTAAAATCTTTAGGGTATAGTAAATATAGTATAGCTTTAAGTTACTTAGTGTATCCAATCTTAGGCTCTATTATAGGTGGGATTATAGGTTTCTCTATAGGTAGCCTATTAAATGGAACAATGGCTCATATGTTTTTAAGCTATTATAATGTTCCATTACATGGCTTTTCAGTAGATCTATCTTATTTAAAAGATAGTATCTGTATTCCTTTAGTCATTTTATCTTGTCTAAGTTACTTCATTGCTCTTGTTATGTTGCGCAAAAAACCATTGCAACTTTTAAAGGAAGGAAGTAATTTAAAAGTAAATTTCTTAAGTAAGTTTGTGAATTTTGTAACAAAGCCACTTCCATTTAAAAATCGTTTCAAATATTCACTTGCTTCTCGTTCTATTGGAAAATTATTTATTGTAACTGTTACCTCTTTCGCAACAGGTATGTTAATTGTATTAACACTAATTGGAATGAATTTATTTAATGATATGGTCGAGTCTTCTTTTGAAGGTATGAAATTTGATTATATGGCTTATATGAATAACCAATATGTGGATAAAATTGATGAGGAAGATGATGTAGTTTTAAATATTTCTCTTTCTTTAAAAGAAGTACTCGATAAAGACGGAAAGAAAAAAGAAATTGCAAATTTAGAAGAGGATGAGTCAATAGGTGTAATTGGATTAGATAAAGAGGCAAAAATGATTGAACTTTTAGATGAGAAAGAAGAGAGTATCATTCATTTATTAGATGAGAATTCGATTATTGTTTCTAAAAATATGAAAGAGTATTTAGAATTGGAAATAGGGGATAAAATTGTACTTCAAAATGGAGAAGATGTGCTAACTTATACAGTTGTTGGACTTTCTAATGAACTTATGAGTTTTTCTGCTTATGTGGATCGAGAAGTTTTGTCGAAACAATTAGGATATGAAGAGTCTGTTTATAATGTAATTTATTCCAAAAATGAGAAATATAAAAGTTTAAGTAAACTAAATGAAGAGGAACTAAAGAAAATCGCTTATGTTATGAGTTTTGCAGATTTAAAAGACAATATCATGAAACAAATGGATCGATTTAATGCAAGTATTTATGTAGTTATTGCTTTTGCTGCTATTATGGCTTTTATTATCATTTCTGTCATTGCTAGCATTATTGTAGAGGAAAATAAAAAGACCATTTCTTTAATGAAAGTGATGGGATATAAATCTAAAGAAATTTCAAGCATCGTTTTAAATATTTATACGCCATTTGTAATATTTGCTTACCTTCTTGCTATTCCTACAATGACTTCTTTATTAAAATGGATTGTTGCACAATTAGTGGGTGATATGCAAATTACAATCCCAATTACGATTTCATTTACACATGCTATGTTGGGGCTTCTTGCTTTACTTGTTGCTTATTATATTGCTATCTTTATTGCAAAAAAAGTTTTAAATAAAATCCCATTAGCGGTAGCTTTAAAAAGAGAGTAGGTGAATTATGGCAATTATTAAGACAGAAAATTTAACGAAAACGTATAAAGTTGCGAGCGAACAGGCAAGAGCCTTAGAAAATATCAATTTAGAAGTAGAAGAAGGAGAAATTGTTGTTATTCTAGGACCAAGTGGAAGTGGGAAAACAACGCTTTTAAATCTTTTATCTGGCCTTGATAAAAAAACGAGTGGTAAAATCTTTTATGAAGGAAAAGATATTAGTCGTTATTCTGATTCTAAAATGACACGTTTTCGGAAAAAAAATTTGGGTTTCATTTTTCAAACTTATAATTTATTAGAACATCTAAATGTATATGAAAACATTTTAGTTGGAAAAAAATTGGGAGATAAGAAAATTGATGTTTTAGAAATTATGAATACAGTGGGTTTAAAAAAACATGCGAAAAAAGCTATGTATCAATTATCAGGTGGTGAGCAACAGAGAGTATCCATTGCAAGAGCCATTGCAAAAAATCCAAAGGTGATGTTTTGTGATGAACCGACTGGTGCTTTGGATGAAAAAACGGGAAAAGTTGTTCTTGCCTCTTTAATTGATATCAATGAGAAGTATAATACAACCATGATTATTATTACTCATAATCCGGGTATTGCCTTTATTGGTGATAAAATTATTCGAATGAACAGCGGACATATTGTTGAACAGAAGAAGAATAAAAGAATGGACCCCAAAGAAATACCATGGGGTTAGGAACTGGCCAAGAGGAAATGGATTCATTTCTTGTCAGTTTCTTTTTTTTGAAAAAATTTTTAAATTTATATACTTTTTTCTTTTAGTCCTATTCATTCCTACAGATTCAAAAAATAGGTCTTACTTATTTTAAATATCTGTGAACTTTTCTTCTCAAATAAGCTAATTCTCTCCTTTTACAAGTAAAAAAGAATGGTTTACAATGTGTTTGAGAGAAGAGAAAGGGTTTTATAGAAAGAAGAGATAAAAATGAGTGAATCAGTAAGAAGTAAACAATTAGAAGAAGGAGCAATTGTGCCTATTACCTTTGATTATGTATTTTGTAATATCTTTAATAATCCTGATAATATCATCGTATTAGAAAACTTTTTGTCATGCTATTTAGAAGTCCCATTAAGTAAGCTAAGAGGCCATGTGGAAATACTCAGTCGAAATTTGATTATAGAACATAAAAAGGAAGCAAATAAACAAATTGATTTATTAGTAGATATTGAAGGGGAAAAAGTAAATATTGAACTACAGAATAAAAAGTCGGAGGGAATTATCAACCGAAATGTGGTGTTCGCTAGTAAGATACATGCAAGGCAACTTAAAATGAAAAGTGAAAAAGGAAAAAAAGAGAGTGAGAGTAAATATGCAGGGATAAAAAGAACGTTACAGATTAACTTAATGAGAGGGAAGGAAAAGAAAAAAGTAAAGGAGAGTTACTTTTTAACGAATGAAGAGGGAGAGATACTTACAAAAAAATTACAAATTGATCTAGTAAATATGGAAAAAGGGAAAGAACTTTGTTATACTAAAGAAGAAACAAAGTTGGCTAGATGGTGCAGGGTGATTCTAGCGACAACGAGAGAAGAATTTGAAGAAGCATTAGGAGAGGATTTAATGGAGAAAGAGGCCAAAGATTTACTAGAAGAAAAAGTAGAACAATATAGTCAAGATGAGG
>CATOJL010000132.1 GCA_951800155.1 uncultured Bacilli bacterium
AGCAAAACTATCTCCAGTAGAATATTATAAATATGTTACAACTGATGAATATCCAATAAAAGTAGGAAAAAGCAAAATCCCTTCTTCTTAAAAATAAAAATTTGTCCTTGACAAAGGGTACAATTTAGAGGAGATAGCAAGGAAAATGTTAGAGGAAAACATGGATAAACATACCATATCTAGGATAACCAATTTATCCATAGAGGAAATAGAAAAATTAGGATAGCTAAAACTATATTTTTCTTCGTATCTATAAAAACGATCGAAAGAAATGATTTTAAAAGAAAAAGTGCTTAATAGGCACTTTTATTAAATCATAAAAAATGTAGCAGCATAATAAAAAACAACCACAATTAGTAAGATTATAGCACAAATTTGTTGTGGATTTATTTTCCATTTTTTCTTCTTTTTACTCATCCTCTCACCTCGTACAAAACCATTATAACGTATTTTTTATAAATATGGAATATTTGAATGGAAACTTACATATGGTTTATTAGAGGTGGCATATGAAAGAAATAAAACGTATTTTAAAAGTAAAAAGTAAACGAAATAAGAAGCTGCTCTTTTTTCTGTTTGGACTAGCCCTTATAGGTGTCGTATCTGGAAGTCTATTTTTAACATTTATTCATAAAACAGATCAAGAATTAGTGAAAGAGTATATTACCTCTTTTATGACAAGTATAAAAGATGGAAAATTAAACTACTTGGATGCTTTCAAAAATACTTGTGTATCCAATAGTGTTTACATTTTAGTTCTTTTTATTCTTAGTCTGTCTATTATTGGGATTCCTTTGGTTTTATTTTTCTATTTTGTAAAAAGCTTCATGATTGGTTTTTCTATTTCTTCTTTTGTATTTACTTATGGTTTTAAAGGAACACTATTTAGTTTATTTTATATTATTCCTCATTTTATTAATTTCATTTTTTATTCTGTATTCTTAATTTATGCAATGAAAATATCGTATTTATTAATTACAGCGCTCTTTGGAAAAAAAGAAGTTTCTCTAAAAAAGCCCATTAGCAACTATATTACCTATACCTGTCTTTTATTCTTACTGATTCTCATTACATCCCTTTTAGAAAGCATTTGTGTTCCTTTTCTTTTAAAGCAATTCTTATTTTTGTTAAAATAAGAATTTTTTAATCCGTAAATTTTCGAATTTGTGTATAAGCCTCTTTTAACTTTTCTTCAATTCCTTTTGGACAATATAAAGGAGATGTGCTTGGTAGGGGGATTGCATCCCTATTTGTTACTGGATAACAGAATTTTTTATATAATTCATAGGCCTTTTTTCCTGTTGTAAAAATAGCTTGAATTTCTGTTTTATTTAAAAGGGAAACTAAGTCATTCGGAATAGGATTTTTAATCGAAACATCACTGGAATTTACAATATCACAACTTTTTAAAACATCAAAAAGAGCAATGTGATGTTTTTTTAAAAAGGCAATCTTTTCCTTTTTACTTGGACCAATTTTTTCTTGATAAACTTGTTCTAATGTTTTCCAAAAACGATTCTGTGGATGTGCATAATAAAAGCCCATTTCCCTTGAAGTAACAGAAGGCATACTTCCTAAAATAAGAACTTTTGCCTTTTTTGTATAAACAGGTTTTAACGAATGATAGACAAGCATAGGCATTCTCCTTTACTAAGAGTATTATAAATTAGTATTAAATCTCTTGTCAATTACATAAAAAAATAGTATAGTATGTTTTAAAAGAGGTGAGGGTATGGAATTATGGATTTTGTGGTTGATTCTTGTATTTTTCTTAATTGTTCTAGAAGTATGCACAGTGAATTTAGTATCCATTTGGTTTATTCTTAGCGGACTTGTATCTTTACTAGTTTCTGTTTTCTATGATAACTTTTTGGTACAATTTGCAATCTTTGTTTTATTGGGTGTATTTTTACTCCTTACAACACGAAAATTTTTGAAACGATATATTGAACCAAATAAAGAAAAAACGAATTTGGATCGCATTATAGGAGAAACGGCAATTGTTACAGAAACAATTTTAAAAAATGAAATTGGAGAAGTAAAAGTTGATGGAAAAAGATGGAGTGCGATTTGCGGGGAACAAGTAGAAGTTGGAGAAGAGATAGTCATAGAGGCCATTGAAGGTGTAAAATTAATTGTGAGAAAGAAGGAGAAGTAAATGGAAATTTTAATTGTTATTTTAGTGATTGTTGCTGTTGTTGTACTACCAAATATTAAGGTAGTGCCACAAGCAAAAAGTTATGTAATTGAAAGGTTAGGATCATATTATACAACATGGAGAAATGGACTGCATTTTAAAATTCCTTTTCTTGATCGGGTAGCGAACACAGTGACTTTAAAAGAAATTGTAAAAGACTTTGCCCCACAACCTGTGATTACGAAAGATAATGTAACGATGCAAATTGATACAGTGGTTTATTTTCAGATAACGGATGCGAAACTTTATACATATGGAGTAGAATATCCTATCAGTGCAATTGAAAATTTGACTGCCACTACTTTACGTAATATTATTGGAGAATTGGAACTGGATCAAACATTAACATCAAGAGATATTATCAATTCAAAGATGCGTTCTATTTTAGATGAGGCAACCGATCCATGGGGAATTAAAGTGAATCGTGTTGAGGTGAAAAATATTTTACCTCCTAAAGATATTCAAGAGGCTATGGAAAAACAAATGCGAGCAGAAAGGGAACGTCGTGAGAAAATTTTACAAGCAGAAGGGGAGAAAAAATCGAGTGTTCTTATTGCTGAAGGAGAGAAAGAAAGTGCAATATTAAGAGCCGAGGCAGATAAAGAAGCACGTATTAAACGCGCAGAAGGAGAAGCAGAAGCTATGCTTAAAATTAAGACAGCTGAGGCAGAAGGAATTAAGCTATTAAAAGAAGCAAAGGCAGATAGTTCTGTGTTAACACTAAAAAGCTATGAAACTTTATCTCGAATGGCAGACGGGCAGGCCACAAAAATTATTGTACCAAGTGAACTACAATCGATAGCAACATTTGGAACGACTTTAAAAGAAATAATGAACGATAAAAAAGGAGCATAAAGAATTAAAAATGCATCATGAAAATGAAGCTGAAAGAAAAAGGGAGTACAATAACAATGGATTTGGAAGAAAGAATTAAAAAAATAGAGGAAAGAAATAAGAAAGTAGAATTAGACAAAACATGGGAAATGAGTTGGACTAGAAAAATATTTATTATGTTATTAACATACATAGTGGTGATCGTTTACTCTTATTTAATTAGAAAATATGATACTATAATATTAAGTTCTCTTGTTCCTGTGATAGGGTTTGTTTTATCAACTTTATCTTTAAAATTCATACGAAAAATCTGGGAAATGAATTACAATAAGTAGTGTTATTTATAAGATTAGTTTATGATTCGATAGGAAGTGAGTCTGTAAATGCATTTGCTATAACATAGTTTTAATCTAATATATCAAAATAATTTAGATAATTATATTGTTATACAACAAATACTTTATAATTTGTTTAGGGAATATATTAGCAGTTGAGTGTTTGCTAACTTTCGTGAGAAAGGAAACTGATGATATGCATAAGAAAGATTTTTTGATTCTTTCTCTTATTCTAACTATCTTGTTACTCATAACCTTATTTATTACTTTTGTAATATAATAATCTATAATAAGAAAAAGAACTTCATCTACGAAAGTAAATGGAGTGCTAATTAAATCTTTGGTGAATACTTAACATAGAAAGGTCAAGTATTCCTTTTTTATATACTAGGAAAGTTCTTTTTGAAAATTAAAATATAAAAGTAGCGAAGAAACGTTTGCTATAAAAAAAGATAGAACAAAAAAATGCGGCAATTAAATCCGTAAAAAATTTTTAAGTTAT
>CATOJL010000133.1 GCA_951800155.1 uncultured Bacilli bacterium
GAAAGGAGAGGTTATACTAAGTTATGGAGCATTATGAAAAGAAAATCAGTTTTTTAGGAGAAAACATACAAACCATAAGAAAACACAGAGGAATGAAACAGCAGGAACTTGCGGATAAAATCGGTATCAATATGCAGAGCCTTTCCAAGATTGAACGAGGTGTGAATTTTCCTACCTTTGATACGCTGGAAAAGATAATAGACGTGCTGGGAGTAACACCCAATGAATTGTTGTCGGGGGAATGGAAGTTTGTCAATCAGGGAGAAAAAGAAGTCTGCCAGTTTTTAAAAATCGAAGAACGTCTAAATGCAGAACTAAAACATGGACACTATGACAACTTCTTTGATAGCGAGGAAGAATGGCTGGAATATGAGTTAGAAAAGTTACGGGAATATATTACCGATTACATCAACGGGAAAAGCATTGTAGCGTCCGACCTTTACCCAATCAAAGAATTTATCCAGCATTTGAAATTCCAAAAACTACTAGACCGCTATGATGATTTATACAGCATGGATATGTTCGGAGAAAGCATAGTGGGACATAAATATAGGACACCACATCAAGTAGTGAAAATGATAAACCCGAACTCAAAAGAGGATATGGAACTGTTACGGGAAGTATTAAAGAATAACCATTTTGATGATGAGGACGAATAATCTTTTTCCTCTTGTGAGAAGATACAGAAAAGAAAAAGCCCAATCAAGAGTGCAAGCACCACCAATGGTGGCAAGCTCTTGACAGGGCTTTTTCTTTTCTGTTGTGGGTAATCAAGAGGAAGAAAGAAGTAAAATCTGATTTGTGACAAATCAGGCAATATCAACGCAAGTGTCGCAGTATGAGTTGTACTACATAAGAATAGTAACTGGAAGATTCTAAATTAAGCTTTTATCTTGCACTTATAAAATACAGTTGTGTTAAATTGTAGAAAGTGATAAAATGAACACATAAACATATCGTTCATTTTATCGCTTAAATTAAAGGAGAAAAAATATGCCTAAAATTTTTTCAGACGCAAGGAAACAGTCTTTGTATAAAATTATAAAACAAAATTGTATTAATTTAATTAGAGAAAAAGGATATAAACAGCTTAATATTAGAGAGTTAGCAAAAACCACAGGCATTTCAACGGGTACATTTTACAATTTTTATAACTCAAAAGAGGATTTAATTTTATCTATTATGGAAGAATCGCAGCACAACTTGGAAAATCGTTTTTTTAAGATTTTAGAATGTAATGGAAAAATAACAAAATCGGAATTTATAGATTTATATTCATTCTTTTTTCTGAGAGATGAAAAAAACATTTTTCGATATTTATCAAGAGATGATTTAACTGCTATTCTTTTACGAACAGAAAGAAATCAATCTTTTGAAACCATAAGAACTTCTATGAAAAAAAATATTAAATATATAGATAAGCCAAAGAAAAATATTAACTTTAATGCTGTTATAAATTTTATACAGCTTGTTAATCTTTGTTTACAAAACAGTGATTTATTAGTCAAAGAGGAAATTGAAAGTACAGTAAAAAAACTATTAGAAAATATTACAGAACAGATTTTTGAGGAGGAAATATAAATGAAATTCCATGAGTTTGGAGATAAAGAAAATCAGCATATTATGTTAATTCATGGCGGTGGAAATTCATGGTGGAATTATTTAAGACAAGCAAAAGCATTGTCTAAAGAGTATCATGTTATTTTGCCAACTCTAGATGGACATGGAGAAGAATATAATACAGAATATGTCTCTACAATAGATAGCGCCCAAAAACTAATCTCGTATATAAATCAAAATTGTAATGGACAGCTTTTTCTGCTTTGTGGTGTATCTTTAGGGGGGCAGATTGTGATAGAAATGCTTTCTCTTAAAGCTGATATTTCTCAAAAAGCTATCATAGACGGAAGTATTTGTTATCCACAACCCAAATTGGAAAAATTTTGTATTGCCACAGTCCGTCTTTTTGGGGGATTGATGTTTAGTAGATTTTCGTGCAAATGTCAAATGGTTTTGCTACGATTGTTTCCTAATATGAGATTTACAAAAGAAATTGAAAATTATTATATACATGATATGCCCTTATTAAAGAAGAATACACTTTATAATATGTATCGCACATACATGGCAGAATATCAGTTAAAAGAAGATATTTCTAAAACGAAAGCACAAATTATGTATTGTTATGGTTCAAAAGAAATGAAATGTGTAAAGAAGTCGGCACAACTCTTTAAAGAATTAGTTCCTTCATGTCAAATATACGAAGCGAAAGGATATAATCATGGATATTTAGCAATATATTTGCCTGACGAGTGGTTGAAAGTAGTTGTACCCTTTTTAAATACAAAGGAGAGCTTATGATAGGACTAAAAAAAGCAAGATATAAAAAACATTGAAAGTAACTGCTATGAGAAGGACTTGTATTATGGAAAGCTTTAAGCATACTTTCATACGAGCAACAGAAACCTGACAGTATTTTACCAACAACTAAATATTTTACAACATTAAAAGTTCGTACAGACAGTATGTTTTGTGCGGACTTTTTTCTTGTTCTTTTTTCCGTATTTTCCAAAGATATAGACGGCATTTCCGTTTATATAGTTTCGGCGTATGCGGAAAGGGGGTAAGATTATGAACACATCTTCTTTCGAGCATATCGTTAGAATACAGTTTAATGCTTTGATGATGACTGTTATTAAATGCACAGTAAAAAGCAGGAACAAACAGTTTGCAAGACGTTCTAAACGTGAAGTTTTATTCTGTGAATTATCAGATATGAAAATGTTTGAGCAAGGAGCAGAGGATAATTATTCTTGTAATTATACCTCTTTTGAAGTCTTGAATTTCACAATCCAAATATCAAATGAGAAACTTGCTGTTGCTTTATATAAGTTATCGAATAAAGAGCGTGATGTTATTTTATTACGCTATTTTCAAAGCATGAGCGACCAAGAAATCGCAGAATTATATCATGTATCACGTTCTACTGTTTATCGCAGAAGAAGTAACGGATTGAAGAGACTAAAAACACTATTGAAAGAGAGAAATTGAACCAATGAGAAAAGAATATGGCTATCCGGAATTAGAAGTAATATGTAAAGCGTCTGCTGGAAATGAAGCTTCAATAAAGGAAATCTTGAATTTCTATGACGCTTATATATGTAAATTGTGTTTGCGTCCGTTTTACCACTCTGAAAGTGGTAAAATCACTATGCAGATTGATGAAGAATTAAAAGGTCAAATTCATACAGAAATGATGAAAGCAATCTTGAAATTTGAAATTAGAGTGAAGTAATCATATTACATGAATGAAAAAACGGGAGATACACTAATGTCTGTGCTATCTCCCATGTTATTTTTTAGTATCATATCAAGGCTCATTCAATCGTGGTAAATTTGTGGTAAAATGAATGGTTTTCTATACTTCAAAATGCTTGAAAGTATAGTATTTATGCTGATAATCGAAAATCAGATATAAAATTATTATAACATTTTAGTTTAATTATTAATAAAATCTCATCTTCCATAAATTGTATAGTTTACCTAATAAATAATAAATATGAACATTTTCGAGAGAGGTCCACATAGCCAATGTTGCTAATTTCCTCCGTCACCCCGCTCCCGCTTAGTGAAAAACGTAGCGGACGATAAGCTCGAAAATACCTCGCTAACCGCCGACGTTTTTCAATAGGTTCCTTGAGGAAATTAGCAACATTGGCTATGCTTGC